>CP006915.1:600000-845464 GCA_000503915.1 Candidatus Saccharibacteria bacterium RAAC3_TM7_1 | reverse complement strand
GTATAGGTACTTTCCTTATGATATAATTATACCAATGAACACATGGCTTCTCTTATTTATTGCCGCCACGGCAGGCAGTCTGGTCTCGTTGACGGGTGGCCTCTATTTAATCTATGGCGGCAAGACAGCAGATAAACTACAGCGCTTGGCTGTACCGTTTGCGGCCGGAGCACTGCTCGCCGCGGCTTTTCTTGACCTACTACCTGAGGCGGTTGAGCAGGGCAGTGCTGAGACAACGCTCACTGCCACCCTAATTGGCTTGGTAGGGTTTTTCGTGTTGGAGCGAAGTCTCAGTTGGTTTCATCACCATCACGATGAGCCAGTTGCTTCTGGTGTGCATCGGCGTACATCCAGCCTGATTATTATCGGAGATACAGTGCATAATTTTATCGATGGATTGGCGATCGGAGCGGCATTCTTGGTAGACCCGGCTGCCGGTATCATTACGACAATTGCTATCGCGGCGCATGAAATTCCACAGGAGATCGGTGACTTTAGCCTCATGCTCTCCAAAGGTATGGCCAAACGAAAAGTACTCCTGGTCAATATCATCAGTGCCTTCGCTACCGTTATCGGCGCAGTAGCGATCTACGGCTTTGGCGGGACGATTCATATCCCGGAGAATCTCATCTTGGCCGTCACTGCCGGCTTCTTTATCTATATTGCCGCCAGTGATGTTATCCCGACGATCCATGCCGAACGCCAGCGTACGGTGGCTGCGCGTCAGACAGCGATTCTCATATTTGGTATCATTTTCGTGTATTATGCCGAGCACGTCACCCATTCTTTGATAGGTTAAGAGAACCGATTGCCGCCGGCAAGCGTAACCACTATACTAGAGTAGTATGGTCAGACGAATTCCGTTTAAATTGCCGCGTGATGAAAAACTCAAGTCAGCCTTGGTAACCGCCACGGGTAACTTGGTACGTACCCGTAAAAGCCCCGATGAGGCGCTTGGCGAGCTATTTACGGCGGTGCAGGAAAACCGTGTCTATGACGACGGTAAGACCTTTGTTGATCTTGTGCCGCGTACCCGCATGAAATCAATTCAGCAAGAGTATCTATTATCCAAGGATGACCCGAATTTTGATTTACGTGAATTCGTCTCGCGGCATTTTTATGAATTTGCACCGCATAAGGACGACGATACATTCTCGTTTGATCCAAATCGTACAGTTACCGAGCACATCAATCTGCTTTGGCATGCTCTGAAACGGCGCAACCGTCTCAACCGGGGCTCACTAGTCGCTTTACCGTATACTTATATCGTACCGGGCGGACGCTTCTCGGAACAATTTTACTGGGACTCATACTTTATTATGCTCGGTCTCGCTGCGGACGACCGCTGGCACAGGGTAGAAGGTATGGTAAAAAACTTTGCTTTTATGATCCGCAAGTTCGGCTTTATCCCGACCGCCAACCGCACCTATTTTTTGAGCCGTTCGCAGCCACCGTTTTTTTCACATATGGTGCGGCTGCTCGCCTCGCAGAATGGCCGGCGGCGTACATATGCTGAGTATCTACCCTACATGTTAGCCGAGTATCGCTTTTGGATGAAAGGCCGGACAAAATTAATCAAGCAAGAGCACAAGGCTTACGCCCGTCTCGTCGAGTTACCTGGCGGTATGTATGTGAACCGTTACTACGACAACAAGATGAGTCCGCGACCCGAGTCGCTCAAAGAGGATATTGAAACCGTAAAGGGAAGTCACGGTCGCGAAGCCGATCGTCTGTATCTCCACTTGCGCGCGGCCGCCGAGTCGGGCTGGGATTTTAGCTCACGCTGGTTTACGGATCCACAGGACATCACCTCCATCCATACGGCGGATATCGTACCAATCGATCTGAATTGTCTGCTCTATCAACTCGAGCTAACGATTGCCGAAAGCTACCGTCTGATTAAAAACCCACTGCTGGCGCGCAAATTCCAGAAACTAGCCGACCAGCGTGCGGGAGCAATCCAAACCTACTGTTGGGATGAGACGGCTGGCTTCTTTGTCGACTACAATTTTCATCACGAACAGCCGACTGGCCAGTTAAGTCTCGCCGGAGTGTTTCCACTTTATGCGCGCATTGCTACTAAACATCAGGCCGATAAAGTGGCGGCTCGGCTTCGGAAAGATTTCCTTAAAACCGGTGGCCTCGTGACGACGCTGGTTGAAAGTGGCCAGCAGTGGGATGCCCCAAATGGCTGGGCGCCGTTGCAGTGGGTGGCGATTGAAGGACTCCGTAATTATGGTTATCATGATCTGGCAAACGAGATTAAGCACCGTTGGATCACGGTCAATTTGAAGGTTTATACCACTCGTCATAAGCTGGTTGAGAAATATAATGTCGAAGGCGGTCATGGACTTGGCGGCGGCGGCGAGTATCCGCTGCAGGATGGCTTCGGTTGGACGAATGGGGTACTTGCGGCTTTGCTCAACGAGCGCTAGCCTATGCTATACTAACCGTAAGCGCTATTTCCTAATAGGTAAAAACCATGAATAAGACAAAACTAAGCTATGGCTTCACGATCATTGAACTGATACTGGTTATTGTAGTGATTGCGATCCTCGCTGCAATAACCACTGTTTCTTATAACGGGATACAAGAACGATCTCGTGATACACGGCGGCTCAATGATGCAAAAGTTATCGAAGATGCGTTGGAGATTTATTTGCAGCAGAACGGTTCTTTCTTTGAGCCCGTCTATGAATCGGGTCAAAGTGAAGGCGGCTGGGAATCGAGTGCCCTAGAAGCGAGTGGTGACTTTATGAAGCCACTAATGACGAGCGGGTTGATGGACAAGATGCCAGTTGACCCCGTAAACAACAGTACAATGCACTATCGTTACTATGTATATGCCGCCGGGTCGGCGGGATGTGACGCTTCAAAAGGAAAGTTTGCTGTATTCCAGATCACTGATTTTGAAACAAGCGGGCGACCATATGAGCATGAACCCGGCTTTCAATGTCCGAGCAGAAATTGGTCAACAGAAGCCGACTATACTGTTGGAATATTTGAAAAAGATTAAGAAGAAATATCCTCGGGCAAAAAGCCTTTTGTATGCTTGAAGTCTGCCTTCCATTCATAGCCTTCATTATAGCCAAGGTCTTTCATGAGTTTAGTCGGTGCGTTGCGGATATGAAGCGGAACGGGTGAGTCGGGGAATCGTTTAGCCAGTGCCTTGGCGTCATGCATCAGATCAGTAACTTCGCGTGATTTCTCACTGCGAGCCAAAGCAATCGCGCAGTGGTAGAGGTTGTAATTTGCTTCGGGTAAACCGACACGCTCAACTGCCTGGAAGGTGGCAACTGCCAAAGCTAACGCGCCATTTCCCGCTAGACCAATATCTTCTGATGCAAAGATGACCATGCGTCGGGCGATGAATTTCGGATCCTCACCGGCATCGATCATTCGTGACAAGTAGTATAACGTCGCTTCTACATCGCTGCCGCGTATGCTTTTGATAAATGCCGAGATCACATCGTAGTGCATGTCGCCTTTTTTATCGTAGCCGGGTACTTTTTTCTGTGCGGCGGCTTTGACGACATCGGGCGTGACTTTCTCGCCGAAGCTCAGTGCCAGCTCCAGATTACCAAGTGCTACGCGCGCGTCACCGCCGGAAAGCTCTGCTAGGTAATCAAGGGCTGCTTTATTGACGCGCTTCTGGGCTTTTAGTTTTGTCAGCGCATGCTTTACAATATTGATAATTTCTTCCTTGGTGAGCGGCTGCAGTACGAGTACACGACTACGGCTGAGCAGCGGGTTGATGATCTCAAAGCTCGGATTTTCAGTTGTCGCGCCGATCAACGTGATAAGTCCTGACTCAACGTGAGGCAGGAATGCGTCTTGTTGCGCCTTGTTGAAACGGTGGATCTCGTCGACGAATAGGATGGTGCGTAGCTGTAAATTCCAGTTTTGCCGCGCATGCTCGATGATCCGTTCAATATCTTTTTTGCCGCTAGTCACGGCTGAAAGTTCAATGAACTCGGCTTCAACTTCGCGTGCAATAATACGGGCAAGTGTCGTTTTACCGGTACCAGGCGGACCCCACAAGATCAAGTTGACTGGCTGTTTGTTTTTAATGATCTGCTTCAAGATTTCGGCATCACCAAGCAGATGCGTCTGGCCGACAACTTCGTCGAGCGTTATGGGGCGCATTTGTTCAGCGAGCGGTATTCGTGACGATGAGTCCATGACTATAGTATATATTAGAACTTTCGTACTAATGTAATACGTCGCCACTCGGAAAACGATCTCGATCGTTCTTTGCTTGTTTCCTGGTGCTATAATAGGTAGCATTATGAGCCGACCAAGCATTTTACTCCTTTTTGGCGGTGAATCGTCTGAACACGATGTTTCTGTGATGAGCGCTAGCAATGTCTATGCGGCGATGGATGACAGAAAATACGATGTCCACCTCTGTTATATCGATCGAGCAGGTAAATGGTGGTTCCTTGAGAGCTGGCCAACGAATCTACAGCTTCACGGTGGGGTGCAGCTTGCGCCGGTACCGGGGAGCAGTGCATTTCTGACCGTTCCCGGTAATAGGCCAATTCATATCGACGTACTTTTCCCGGTACTACATGGTGAGAATGGCCACGAAGATGGTGCCGTGCAAGGTCTTGCTAATCTGACGCATATCCCAGCGGTTGGGTCAGGTCTCGGCGCTAGCGCGGTTTGTTGGGACAAGCTCTATACTAAGCAACTGCTGGCGCAAAATGACATCCCGGTAGTACCTTACCACGTCTATCATGTGGGCGATGAAATGCCGGAGTACGAAGCGTTAGCATCGCGGCTCGGTGAGCAGCTGTTTGTAAAACCAACGGTAGCCGGCAGCTCGATCGGCGTCAGTAAAGTGCACAGGAAAGACGAGCTGATCCCCGCTATCGAGAAAGCTTCAAAGCACAGCTCAGTGGTATTGATCGAGCAGGCAATTACAGGGCGCGAGCTGGAGGTAGCGGTGCTAGGCAATCCGCCAACGCACCGCGAAAGTGGCGTCGGCGAGATTATCCCTGGTGAGGAATTTTATAGCTACGAAGACAAATATGCTACCGATAGTAAGGCGCAAGTTGTCACGAAAGCCGATATTCCTGACGAGCTGCGCCGAGAGATTCAGCAGATCGCGCATAAGTCATATGCGCTTCTTGGCTGCCGAGGCCTAGCGCGCGTCGATTTCTTTGCGGATGAGTCGGGTGTGTATCTTAATGAATTTAATACGCTGCCCGGCTTTACCAACATCAGCCAATATCCAAAATTGTGGCAAGCTGAAGGCATCTCGTACGCATCGCTGATCGATACAATTATTCAGCTTGCACTCGAGTGATATACGGAGAGAACCTGTGTATAGAGTATCGCTTTCATCTAGCTTTGCACTATAATACTATGAGTGAAACAGAAGTATCTTCTATGGATAACTATCGCCGGACTTATCGGTATCGTATTTGGGATTTTTTATGCAGTATTTGGACTGGAGGGCTTACCCATTTACCAAAAAATTGTACCAGAGGCATTCTTTAAAAAGTGGAGTCAGGGACTTTATGGCGCCAGTTTCATTGGGTTTAGCATTTTGCTGCTTCTAGTAGGCCGTCGTGCGATTCAGAAGAAGGATCATGAGCTTACGAAGATACTGTTGCTTGGTATTGGTGCATGGCTCGTGTTTGAGGCGATTATTTCTATAATCTACGGGGTTTATATAAACGTCCTCGTGGACGTAGCAATAATGGTGTTTCTTAGCATCCCTTTACTAGGAGCTTTGCGGAAATAGATCTGGTTTCCACGGTAGCGGGTGTGAATTACCCGATTCTTATCGGTAATGGTGCGGGTAAGGACCTGCCCGTTCTGTCGAACAGACAGGCGGGGAGTCGAACTCCTGTCTCAACCTTGCCTCCCGTCTCGTATTTTGGTGCCCCCTCACCGACACACTTAGAACTTTGTCAGATATGGAAGCACCCTCATTTGAGGGGCTCCCAGAGGGTGCATTCCTTTCATGAGGGTGATGGGATGGAGGAACTGATTGTCAGTCGACGATCTTGAGCCTGTAGCCGGTACCCACTGACTCGATCTCGAGTCTAGGCATGTCCTTCGACAGCAGTGCGCGCAGACGTGATATCCGCACTAGTGCCTCGTTGGGCTTCTTGCCTTCTTCGACAACGATGTCTTGGAGTGTCTTGCGCGTGACCAGTGAGCCATGAGCATACAGGAGGATCGACAGCGTACGTCCGAGCTTCTCGGAAACAGTCACGCTAGCGCCCTGGAACTCCAGAAGCCCATCGACGTATGTCGGCCACTCTTGGTGATTGCCGACATCGGGGATCTCGCCCGCGGCAGTCTCCAGACCCTCCAAGAACTCTTGCAGCAGTGTTGCATCTCGGATGACGTCTTCGGGCTTTCCGACCAGCTTGATTGACTGGGTCATCTCCATCTCTTCACCTCCTTTCAAATAGAGATAGGTGAAGTTATCATATTTTAACTTAAAATAGTATATTTGTCAATGCAAATAATTTAAAAACCTCTGAATTAACAGAGATCATAATGCTTATGCTTGGTGCGAGATACCAGAATCGAACTGGCGCCTCTTGCTTGGGAAGCAAGCGTACTGCCACTATACTAATCTCGCGTACAGGCGGGGGAAGGTCACCCGGGTGGCCGTTATACGATACCCGCGTTAAGTTCATTGTAGCAAGGTTTGACTTGTGATTTTACCCTAGTTTAGCTACAATGATGAGTGTTCTCGTTCCGTGTTGCGGCACCCCAATTTTTTAAACCAAGGAGCAAAGCGACTGTTTGAAAAATTGAGAGGAGGCGTAACGGGAAATCGAAACTTTTAAACTAGTTTAAAAGTTGAGGTTGATAGTGAACGCCGACGAGGCTCTTTAGCTCAGTTGGTAGAGCAGAGGCCTGAAGAGCCTTGTGTCACTGGTTCAAGTCCAGTAGGAGCCACCAGGAAAAACACCGAACCAGAGCGTCGGTGTTTTTCTATGAGTAATGTTGAAATTAACGCTCTGTTCATCTATAATTACTCCTTGAAAACAACATGCGGGTTTAGCCCCGCCTGTCACGCCCGGCGGGCAGGTCAGCTGTTAGAGTGAAGAGTTGCCAGGCCAAGAAAGCTCATGTTTGTACATTTCATCCAGTGACTAATATATCACTGATCACATATGCGGGTTTAGCTCAGTTGTTAGAGCGCTTCCTTGCCATGGAAGAGGCCAGGAGTTAGAGTCTCCTAACCCGCACCAATTAAGACATCGAGGCTTGCCCCTCGGTTTTTTAATTAGTATGTATGATTTATGACTCCTGGTTTCTTCAAAAATAGAAGCCGGCCTTATTTGATCTGTTAAGGGTGAGACCCTGTTATAAGAGAACAGTCCTCTTAAACCTCTTAAACATGGTTTCTAACTCCAGCTTAATGTAATAGAGTTGCTTATGCTTTTTGCATTTATTTTCGTCCTGTATAGTTGATACATGACAGAACTATCTCGCAGACCAATCCAAGACGTTAACATTGAACTAGGAGACGATGCCTCAAAAATGCTTTACGAAGCATCGAAGCATACTCACGCTAATCGACCAGGATTAGTGCGAGAAGCACATGAATCCTTCTCTGGGTTCCGTTCAATCCCTCTTTCTCAGTTTAAGGATAAAGATTTTGAAAATCTTGAAATCAATCTAGGTTTTGATGGGGTAGGTACAAAAATTGAGATAGCCGAGCGCATGGATAACCATTCGACCGTGGCTCATGACTTGTTTGCTATGGTATGTGATGATGCGGTTGTGCGGGGCGCTGAGCCACTCGCAATCGGAACAATTTTAGATGTTCGGCAGTTGGACGATACAGAACATACACGAGAGGCACTTCGTCAACTCGCATACGGTTACGTAGCGGCTGCAGGGCTTGCAAAGGTTGCTGTAGTGAATGGTGAAGTGGCAGAGCTTGGAGACCGTGTTGGAGGGTTTGGAGAGTTTAATTACAACTGGGGTGCTGCAATCTTGTGGGTCGCTCATAAAGACCGTATATTGACAGGACATCAAATTGAAGCAGGCAACACACTCGTTGGTTTTAGCGAACACGGCTTCCGTTCAAATGGAATTACTGACGTTCGCAAAGCTATGCTGAAAGAATATGGTGAAGACTGGCACAACAAAATTGACCGTTCACTGAGCGATGTAGCTCTCGGTAAACTTGTACAAGCCCCTTCGATAATCTACTCTGGCTTTATGTCTGAATTAACGGGGGGTTATGACATTGCAAAGGAATCACTTGCTAGGGTGACTGGAGTTGCTCACATAACTGGTGGTGGTCAGCCCAGTAAAATTGGAAGAATGTTAGAGCCAAGTGGGCTTGGTGTGGAGATTAGTAATCCTAATACCCCGCCCGACATTATGCTGAAGATGCAAGAGATTCGTGGCTTTGACGACAGGACGGCTTATGGAAAATGGCACATGGGGCCAGGTATGGTAGTTGCAACTAACGAACCAGAGAAAGTTCTTGAGGCTGCCGAGCAGCACGGTGTTGTTGCACAAGAGATTGGCGTAGTAACAGAAAAGCCAGGTATTAAAATTCGCAATCTTGGTGCTGGTTCAGATAGTGAGTGGCTGGAGTTTTAGGTAACTAATATGTTTCGTAACTTCACGATTACGGATGGAACACGTGTCCTAATAGCCTCAGCGTTTGCCTATGCTCTTGCGTACGTATTTCTTTACTCGTATTTAGCTCATTTTGGAGTAAGCTCATTAGCAATCTCAATCACTATTCCAGATCTTGTAGTTAGCATTGCAGGTTTGTTAATTATGCTTTTCTGTCTTGACCAATTAGCAGAACTTTGGCGAGAACTTGAACCCTCGCTGCGAAAAAACCATCCAGTTGCAAAGTTAGTACGTGAGGGCTTAAGGGGGACATTTGGAATTGGAGTAATTGTTCTGCTTATCTATGGACTTTCAGGGGTTGTGGTATGGCTCTTGTTCGTAGCACCTACATAAGAGAACAGTCCTCTTGAACCATAGTCAGTACACTTATCCACAAAACCCAAAAATCTTAAAATTCGGTATTGTTAGCATAACCACATTAAGCTATATTGGGAGTATGGACGATGCATATTTTGGAAATAAATCATTCTGTATAACACAAAGACGTTATCTTGGCTCAAAAACAAAGCTACTAAACTTTATTGACAGCATATTGCAGAAGGAAAATATAAAGTTCAACTCATTTGCAGATATCTTTGCAGGTACTGGGTCGGTTGCAAATCACTTTTACGACCGCTCCCAAATCATTGTAAACGATATCCTCGATTCAAACCACCATGCTTATAATGCTTTTTTTGGAAATGATGAAATTAGAGAGGAGAAACTGAAAAAACGACTTAAAGTTTATAATTCCCTAGACATAGAAAAATACGATGACAATTACTTTTCAAAGAACTTTGCAAATACCTACTTTGACAAAATAAACTCAAAGAAAATTGGCATCATTCGAGATGATATAGAGAAATTATTTGAAGAAAAGATTATTACTCCGAGAGAAAAGTCATATTTACTCACCTCGCTTATCTATGCTCTTGATAGAATCGCAAATACTGTTGGACACTACGATGCGTATAGAAAAATAGATATTCCTAAGAAAGAGCTATTCCTCCTGCCGCTTAATGTAAAATCCTCAAAATACAAAGCAACGATATATAAAAGTGATGCAAATGAGTTAGTAAAGCAAATAAAAGCCGATGTGGTATACATCGACCCGCCCTATAATTCACGGCAATATTCTGATGCTTACCACTTGCTGGAAAACATCGCATCATGGCATAAGCAAGAGGTGTTTGGCGTTGCAAAGAAAATCAATCGAGACCATATAAAGAGTAAGTACAGTATGAAATCAGCGGGTGTTGCTTTTGGCGAACTCATCGACGCAATCAATGCAAAATACATTCTCGTTTCTTATAACGATATGGGTGGTTCTGGCAACGCACGTTCTCAATCACGAATCAGCGACCATGAAATACTCTCTGCCCTCAAGCGAAAAGGCGAGGTTCAGATATACGAGACTGATTTTAAGCAGTTTACAACTGGCAAATCAAACAAAGATGATCTGAAAGAACGAATCTTTTTATGTAAAGTTAATAGCACAACTACAACACAAAAATCCATAGTCGCATCAAAGCGAAACCCTATACAAAGTGGCTATGTTAAGTCACCCCTCAACTATACTGGCGGAAAACATAAACTGCTGCCGCAGATTACAAAGCTATTCCCTGAAAACATCAATACTTTTTACGATGTGTTTGCTGGGGGTGCAAATGTTGGCATAAATGCCGATGCCCAAAGTATCATCTGTGTCGAGAAAAATAAGAATGTCATTGACCTTTTGCAGCTAATACAAGGTACTAATTTTGATGACCTGAATCAACAAATTGTCGATATTATCGATAAGTTCGGTCTAAGTCAGAGCTACATAAAAGGCTATGATTTTTATGGAGCTGAAAGCTCGGCTGGGCTTGGAAAAGTTAATAAACAAGCATTTCTTGAGTTGCGTGATGAGTTCAATAAATCTAAAAAACGTATTGACCTATTACTCATACTAGTTCTCTACTCGTTCAATAATCAGATACGATTCAATTCAAAGGGTGACTTCAATCTACCCGTGGGTAAACGTGACTATAACGGCAGCTCAAGAAGAAATGTTGCGGCGTTCAATCAAGCGGCGAACGAAAAAAACATTACATTCAAACATGCTGACTTTCGAGATATAGAAATGATGAAATTGCAAAAAGATGACTTTGTGTATCTCGACCCTCCATATCTGCTAGGCTTAGCAAGCTATAATGAGCTGGGTGGCTGGACAGAAAAGGATGAAAAAGACTTGTACACTCTGCTCACTAAGCTACATAAAAAAAATATACGGTTCGCCCTCTCAAACGTATTGGAGCATAAAGGTGAAGTTAACGAGATAATGAAGAAATGGGTGGAAAAAAACAGCTACCACATTAACAAACTTGACTATCACTACAAAAACTCTAACTATCACTCAATGGCAAAGAATAATAAAACGGTCGAGGTACTAATTACAAACTACTGACAGTGAGATATAATGATATTATGTCAAAAATGTGGTCAATATCAACCACCGTTCGCAGCCCTGAACGGCTGAGAGCATTTTTAGTTGCCTTGCAACCCCTTGTTGGCAAAGAGTGGAATCGAGATAGCCAGAAAGAATATCAAAAACTACTCATCAAGAATCGCTTATATGGTTACGGAAGTCAGCAGTTTTATAACGGTTTGCCTCCTGATGTTGTAGCCACTATTAACGATGTCGATGCTGAGATTACCGGCACTATAATCGACCGCATTATTGAAGCAAAAAACTATCAAGATTTCTCGATGCGTGGTCGCCAGTCAATCAACCCGCTCACAAAGTTTGGCTTTGCATTCATAGATAATGGTATTTTGAAAATCACAGAGCTTGGTCAAAAACTGATAGCAAGTGAAAAAGATTCTGGCGATGTATTCCTTAAGTCGTTTATTAAGTGGCAAATACCCAACCCAGCTAGCAATGACTACAGTGATGATGGCAAATACGACGTCGTGCCGTTTGTGGCAATGCTCAAGCTCATTAGTGAGGTAAATAAACTATGGTCGGATCGAGGCAATAAGTCGGTCGGCATTAGCAAACGAGAGTTCTGCTTATTTGTCCCTACGCTAATTAATTACCGTGATATATCCAGATATGCAAATGAGATCGTGAAGCTCCGAGAGGCTCAAAAAGGTAAAACAAAGGCAGACAGGAAGGCAATGCGTGATAGTTATCGACGTAGCTTTGCTGTCAGCTTTCTTGGCTCAAGCGTGCAAAAAGAAATAGATACACATCTTAAGAATCTACGTGATTACGGTGATAATGCAATACGATACTTCCGCCTTACAAAGTTCATTCGTATTCGTGGTAATGGATTTTATATCGACTTAGAGCCTAACCGTCATACGGAGATTGAGTCACTATTTGAAACAGCATTTTACAAGCCAAAGACGTTCATCGACAAAGATGAGTACTTGGGTTACATGTCAGACGATAGTCAGCCACGTTTGCCGTGGCAAACTAAAGATAAGTTAGCTGGAATAGTGTCTGAAGTTTACGATGATGTTAGTAGTCTGCAAATAGATCTCGGTTTGTCAGTTCTTAGCGTAAAAAATACCTCAGAAATGAGCGAAGCAGAGCTTAACGACTACATTAGTGAGTTACGAGCCTTGCGAAAAGAACTGCAAGAGCAGGATAATCACGTAAAGTCGCAACCTGTTGAATCAATCACTGACTACATTGAGCAGCTAGAAAATATCTTTACTGCTGAAAATCGACCGCTACGCCTAGAATATCTCTCAACAATGGGACTACACGCACTCAACGACGCAAAGGAGATAAAGCCGAACTATCCCGTTGGAGATGATAATGAACCAACGTCTACTGCTCCTGGCGGCATGGCGGATATAGAGTGTTACTACGACGACTTCAATATGATTTGTGAAGTTACGATGCTCAGTGGGCGCGACCAGTGGTACAACGAAGGTCAACCTGTTATGCGACACCTCCGAGACTTCGAGGCAACAAATCAAAATGCCTATTGTATATTTATCGCACCGACGATTCATACCGACAGTGCCGAAACATTTTGGATTGCTAATGTCCATGGCTACAAAGGCAGCAAGCAAAAGATTACACCAATCACAATCAACCAATTTGTCTTAATTCTGAAAACTCTCAAACAAATTAGAAAGTCTGGCAGACGCTTTACTCATGATAATCTCCGAAATCTCGTCGAGAGCATTGCAGAAAACGCAGAATCATCAGAAAGCTCCGATGTCTGGGTTGCGAACACAGAGGATATCCTTAACAACTGGTCGACAGATCTCGTTAGGTAACATCGCCAAAGTTGCCAAGCAATACGCCACCACCAGAAGGCACCCTTTTCAACTAAAAAAGAAATCTCGGTGGGGGAAATAAAAAATAAGGCAAAGGGTTTTTTGGTGGGACGAGCGGGCGTTACACGCCCGCAGGCATCGGGGCCAAGCTTACGCTTCAGCCCTAGCGCTCAAATTCGGCTCGAACTTAGTTGTAAAACTCCACCAATTAAAACATCGAGGCCTAGCCTCGGTTTTTTAATTGGCATGTATGATTTATGACTCCCGGTTTCTTCAAAAATAGAAGCCGGCCTTATTTGATCTGTTAAAGGTGAAACCCTGGATAAGAGGTAAAGGAGATATTTTTATATACGTTGAAAAATTTCGACCGATGTAGTACTATTAATGAATGGACAATAAAAACCTACGAGCTATGGAATTGCTGCAGCGAAATCTGCCTATTTTCAACGCGCTCGGAAGCCCGGTGCGTCAGCAAATTATGCTGCTGTTGTCCGACGATGTCTCAAAAAATGTTGCCCAGCTTACCAAACGGACTGGCCTGGCGCGACCGACCGTCTCGCACCATATCAAAATTCTCAAAAAAGCCGGACTGCTGACCGTACATCGAAAAGGAGTGAATTATTACTACACACCGCAGTACTCGACACCTCTAAAGTCACTCCGCGAATTTATAAGTTTATTAGAAAATATTGAAAAAACAGGAGGAACAATTGCAAAAATTACTAAAACAGATCGGTAAATTTAGTTTTGAACATCCGTGGCGAACAATTCTCGCCTGGGTCGTCGTGGTCGCACTATTGGCGATAGCGGCAGCTACCTTTTACAAGGCGCCGGGCAACGCTATGACCGTACCTGGCACTGAGGCACAAACCGGAGTCGAGACAATGAGCAAGTATTTCCCAGAATCCGGCAAAAGTGCTGGTAGTATCGTCGTTTCGGTTGCTGGTGATAGCACGGTTATGAGCTATAAAAGTCAAATCACCACGTTAACTAAAGACGTTTCAGAAGTTGAGGGTGTAAAGCGGGCGGTGAACCCCTTTGAAAATCCGAGCGCTATCAGCCAGGATAAAAAAGCCGCACTTATCCAGGTGCAGCTAGTTGAAGAATCCGGTGCAATCGAAAAATCTACCACCGACCAAGTTCAGTCGATCGTCGATGACGCGAGAGGCGAGGGTATAGCCATAGAGACTGGCGGTGACTTGGTTAACAAGTTCTCGCACCAACCACTAGGCGCTGGTGAAGCGGTCGGTGTACTTGTGGCGTTCTTGGTGCTCATAGTGACGTTCGGGTCATTGGTGGCAGCCGGTATGCCGCTGCTGATTGCCTTTACGGCAGTTGGCGCGACAATGGCGGGGCTGTTTGGGTTGAGTCAGGTTATCGATGTCAACACATCGACGCCAGCGATCGGAGCGATGCTCGGTATCGCCGTAGGTATAGACTACTCGTTATTTATTATCAGTCGTTACCGTAGCTACCTGAGTGATGGTATGGCTCGCAAAAAGGCGGCTATACGGGCGACTATGACTGCCGGCAATGCCGTCATATTTGCTGCTGCCACGGTGCTAATCGCACTGGCGGCACTGAGCGTCGTCGGGATACCTTTCATTACAACGATGGGGCTGACTGCCGCTGCCGCTGTAGCTGCTGCCGCGGTAATGGCGATCACTATCCTGCCGGCATTATTCCGGCTGGCCGGCTCGAAAATTATACACAAACGGCAAAGGCGAAAAGCTGACACGGCTCAGGCAAATAATGCCACCGACGAGCGAAAACATATTTGGTACAAATGGGGTGTGCTGGTTACGAAGCGTCCGCTCGTCGCCATTTTTGCGGCACTGATCGTCATTGTCGCCATCGCGCTACCTGCCCCCTCCCTGGAGCTAGGCATGTCTACCGACCAATATGCTGCCGCGGATACGACCGAGCGTAAAGCCTACGATACGGTAACCAAAAGCTTTGGTGAAGGTTACAATGCGCCGCTCATGGTGGTGGTTGAAGGGCTCGAGCCTGTCAGTAGCGCCGAGCTGGTTGCCGCTAAAACCCAGAACCAAGCCAAAGCCGGGCAAATTTCAGCTGCTCAGGCTGAAGAGTATGGCAAGCGCCTCCATCTGACAAAAGTCGGCAATGAGGTTGCCAAGCTTAACAATGTCGAGACGGTACTGCCGACAATGATCAACGAGGATGGTACCGTCGGTGTACTGCAGGTTATTCCCAGCTCCGGTCCTTCCGATAAGGCTACGACCGATCTTATAAACGCCCTACGTGATCAAGACAATCAGCAGAAATGGCTAAAAGGTGCGACGTTTACCGTTACTGGCAGTACCGCTATGCTCATTGATATCAACGACAAGCTGGCCAGCGCTCTACCGGTGTATCTCGCCGTTGTTGTCGGCCTATCGCTGTTGCTACTCGTTATCGCCTTTCGCTCTATACTGATCCCAATCAAAGCAACGCTCGGCTACTTGTTGTCGGTAGCGGCGATGTTCGGCGCGCTGGTGGCAGTATTCCAGTGGGGTTGGTTTGGCATTGCCGAAGCGCCGGCGCCGATCGTTAGCTTCCTACCACTAATGGCACTCGGCATCCTCTTTGGTCTGGCGATGGACTATCAATTTTTCCTCGTCTCGAGTATACGTGAAGCGCATGAGCATACGGACGATCCTCAAAAGGCCATCATAAACGGCTTCAGCCATGGGAGTAAAGTCGTGACGGCAGCGGCGCTGATCATGGTCGCAGTCTTCGCTGGCTTTATTACAAACGACAATAGCGTCGTCCAAGCACTCGGTTTCGCGCTGGCGGTCGGTGTCTTTATTGACGCGTTCCTGGTGAGGATGACGATTGTTCCGGCAGTGATGCGCCTGATGGGCAAGAAGGCTTGGTGGCTTCCGGCTTGGATAGGAAAGATCATTCCTCGTATCCCTATTGACTAGTCGACCAGGGCAATGCATCGTTCAGGTGATTAGCCTGCACTACGAAAAAACCGGACATGCAGTCCGGTTTTTCACAATCTGTTGAGCAGGCTTATTACCCAAGAAACTTAAGCGAGCTCATCCAGTTGGTGCCGATTTGATCCTGCACTGCCATTTGGATTAAGCCGAAGCCTTCCAGGTGTCGAGCATTAGCCAGCGGGCCAACGTCAATAGGGCGCATGCCACTGTTTTTGATCAGTTCGCTAACTTGCTTTTTAGCAGTTTCGTCGTCACCAGCGATAAATACATCGAGCTCTTTGCCATCAATTTTACCAGCCTCAAGCGCTCCGGCCAGGGTAGTATTGAAAGCTTTGACCACCGTAGCTTGGGGAAGTAGTTTAGCAATCTCCTCGGCGCCGGACTGGCCAGGCTCTGGGATGAGCTGGAACGTATTGAAATCAACCGGATTAGTAATATCAATGACGGTCTTGCCCGCAAATCCGTCGTACTGCTTGGCGATAGTCTCGGTCTCGGTATAGGGGGTAGCAAGGATGGCGATATCATCGACGCTGCTGCCGACTGTGGCGACGCTAACGTCGGCTGACGGGTTGACCGTCTTTAGGTGGGCGACTAGTTCATTACCTTTGGCCTCGTCGTGGGCGTGAATCGTAACCTTGTGTCCGCCACTGACGAGGCGAGTAGCGATACCTTTCGCCATGTTGCCATTTCCAATAATCGTTATATTCATATTGACTCTCCTATTCTTTAGTGCTATGATTTATGTAGTACTTTTAAGTATAGAGTACTTTAATTATTAAAGCAAGTATTTTATGACAACTCTTCAAACAAAACAGCCAATCTGCCTGCCAAGCCTCAAAATATTGAGTGATTATTGGACATTGCGGGTAATCGACGAACTCTCCGATGGCAGTGCACTCCGCTTCAATCAGTTGGAGCGCCAGCTCGAGGGTGTTAACACCGCAACGCTTTCGAAGCGCTTAAAAGATATGCAAGAAAGTGGCTTGGTGACACGTACCGAAACTTCTCGAGCTGATGTCGCTTACAGTCTGACCGATCTCGGGATGGAAGCAATCCCGCTACTTAACGCCGTCAATCACTTTTCCGCCTACGCCGCAAAGCGACGAATAGTCTAGCCACTACAAATTAGTAGAATCTAAAAAATCGTACTTGTATAATACCCCACCCGGGTATTATACTTGTATGTATGATTAGTGATATAAAGAGACGTGCCATGCACCGCACTCGGATACTCGAGGGGCAAATGCGCGGTGTCCAAAAGATGATCGAAAACGAAGACTATTGCATGGATATCCTGACGCAAAATCTAGCTATTCAAAAATCGATTGGGTCACTCAATAAGCTCCTTCTAGAGAACCATGTGCGAACTCATGTCAAGGAGAGTATTCATGCCAGCTCGGAAAAAGAGCAGGAGAAAGTAATCGCAGAGCTACTGGCACTTTATGAATTATCAAACGTGAGGAGTAAGTAGGATGCAGGTCTATCAGTGTCCCGAATGTGGCTTGCATTACAGCGATGAGGACATGGCAAAACAATGCGAGGCTTGGTGTCATGAGCATAAAAGCTGTAGCCTTGATATAACAAAACATTCAATCGAAGCCCAGCAGGGCAAGAAAGGCGGTAGTGATGCACCACTCGCACCAGACACATCAACACCAAGCACATCATCCTAGCGGTCACGAACATCACGAACATCACGAACATCACGAACACCATGAACACCAGGAGCACGACAAGCATGCTGGCCATTCTGTAGCGATGTTTAAGGATCGGTTTTGGCTGAGTCTAGCACTGACGTTGCCGGTACTGGCCTATTCGGAAATGATCCAACAGTGGTTTCACTTCGCGCCGCCAGCCTTTCCGGGTTCACAGTACGTGCCGTTCATACTTAGTACCATCATTTTCTTTTACGGCGGCCTAGTATTTATAAAAGGGGCGTGGGGCGAACTAAAAGCTAAGCTTCCGGGCATGATGACATTGATCAGCCTAGCGATTATTACCGCGTATGGCTATAGTGTCGCGACGTTATTTGTGATCAAGGGCGACGGCTTTTTCTGGGAGCTAGCAACCTTAGTGACGATCATGCTGCTCGGACACTGGCTGGAGATGGCGTCGGTCGCCAAGGCCGAAAGTGCGCTTGATGCGATCGCGAAACTCCTCCCTGACATGGCGGAAAAACTAGTTGACGGCCAACCGAAGCAAGTGCTGGTAAGCACGTTGAAAGTCGGCGATCTGGTACTGATACGCCCTGGCTCTAGTATCCCGGTAGACGGCGTGATCACGGAAGGGAGTTCGTCGGTCGACGAAGCGGCCATCACCGGTGAGAGCAAGCCCGTCAGCAAAATGAGTGGCGACGAAGTAGTCGCCGGTACGAGCAACCAAGACGGTTCGCTCACGGTCAAAGTAGCGAAGCTCGGCGCGGATACGGCACTGGCCGGCATCATGCGCCTCGTGGCTGAAGCGGGGAAGTCAAAATCCAACGTGCAAATATTGGCCGACAAAGCGGCATTTTATCTGACGATTATCGCTATCGTGACTGCAGTCGTTACCTTTCTTTATTGGCTTATCGCGAAGGATGCTGGCTTTGCGCTTGAGCGCTCGGTGACAGTGCTGATCATCGCCTGTCCGCATGCGCTGGGACTGGCCATACCGCTTGTTGTCTCAATATCGAGTGCTTTGTCGGCTCGCAATGGACTACTCATTCGCAAACGTCTGGCGCTTGAATCGGCTCGCAAACTAGACTGGGTGTTATTTGATAAAACCGGCACGCTCACTAAGGGCGAGCATGGTGTCACTGATATCTGGGCAGCAAAAGGCTATAGCAAAGAAGACATCGTACACCTGACAGCCAGCCTGGAACAAAATAGCGAGCACATTGTTGGGAAGGGTATTGTCCGCAAGGCCGAAGAGCTAGGCGTACACCTCGATAAAGTTACGAACTTTACGGCTCTGCCCGGCGTGGGTGTACAAGGTACCTTGCACGGCAGCGACGTGTATATTGCGGCCAGTTACCGCTATATCGAGGAACATCAACTAACCGTACCGACCGAAATCGCTAAAGCAGTCAAACAGGCGGCCAAAGAGGGCAAGACCGAGGTATATCTCATGACCAATTCGACCGTCGTCGGTGCGCTAGCGCTTGCCGATATGGTACGGGCTGAAAGTAAGCAAACTGTTCAAGCACTCAAAGCATTGGGTATAAAAACCGCTATGATCACTGGCGATAGCAATGAAGTTGCGGCCAGTGTCGCGGAGCAGCTCGGCTTGGATGAGTATTTTGCCGAAGTGAGGCCGGAAGACAAGGCCGCCAAAGTTAAAGCTTTGCAGAAAAACGGACAAAAGGTGGCCATGGTTGGCGATGGCATCAACGACGCGCCTGCCCTGACGCAGGCCGACATCGGCATTGCGATTGGTGCCGGTACCGACGTGGCGATAAAATCAGCCGACATCATTTTGGTAAAAAGTGACCCGAGTGATGTTGTCAAAGTGATCAACCTGTCAAAGAAGACGTACACTAAGATGGTGCAGAACTTAGCCTGGGCAACCGGCTATAACCTCTTCGCCATACCACTTGCTGCCGGTATCTTATACGGTGCAGGCATCGTGCTCGCTCCTGCCGTTGGTGCAGTACTCATGTCAGCTTCGACGGTCATCGTCGCACTGAACGCTCAGCTTCTTAGACGAGTCGATCTTAACACAACAAACGGACTAAAATAGAACCGACGATAACAACGCGTGATTCGTAATTCCTGGGCAAATCACGTATGATTAATACAGTCTATGTTTAAACGATTTGTCCAAAAAAAATTAGAAAGTTACGTTCGCGCCTACTTTAAGGCGCATCCCGAAGTTAGGCTTATTGCCGTCGGTGGCAGTGTCGGCAAGACCAGTACCAAGACTGCGATCGCGACAGTACTTGCAAAGTCATTGCGTGTCCGAATGGAAGACAGCAATCACAATACGCATCTCAGCGCTCCGCTCGGTATTTTAGGTATCACCTATCCGGAGAATGTTCATGGTGTGATAGCGTGGCTGCAGGTATTTCGCGCCGCTAAGAAGCGAATCCATCAGCCGAGCGATGTCGATGTGATTGTCCAGGAGCTGGGTACTGATCACCCGGGTGAGATCGCTCATTTCGGCACGTACCTTAAACCATTTTTGGGTGTGGTGACGGCAGTTACGCCAGAGCATATGGAGTTTCTTGGCAGTATTGAGACCGTTGCCCAGGAGGAATTGACGCTGGCGAATTTTAGCCAGGCCGCTCTCATTAACCGGGATGATATCGATGGCCGGTTCTCGCAATATTTGACCAACCCTGAGGTGAACACCTACGGCACGACTGGGTCGGCAGAGTATCGGATCGAGGTAAAAGATTTCGATATCAATCATGGCTATGAGGCATATTTTTACGCACCCGACTTGAAAGAAGGCGTGGTCGCAAATGTGCGTGTACTGGGCGAGCATTCGCTCCGACCAGTGGCGGCTGCCGTCGCCGTGGCTCTGAAACTTGGCATGGATATTCGTGTCGTAGCCGAGGCAGTGGAAGATATCGTAGCGGTGAATGGGCGAATGAATGTACTCCGCGGTGTCCAGGATTCTATCTTGATCGATGACACGTACAATTCGAGTCCGGCATCGGCCAGCGCGGCACTCCAGACGCTTTATAATTTGCAGGCGCCGCAGCGTATCGCCATCTTGGGTGACATGAATGAATTGGGCAGCTCGTCCCAAACTGAGCACGAGACACTCGGTACGCTATGCGACCCGAGCTTACTCGCCTGGGTGGTGACGATTGGGCCGGAGTCGGAGAAATATCTGGCACCGGCTGCTCGGGCACGCGGTTGCCAAGTGAAATCATTCCGCTCCGCATTGCAGGCTGGCGGTTTTGTCAACGGTGTTGTCGAAAGTGGTGCGGTTGTCCTTGCTAAAGGCTCGCAAAACAATGTTTATGCGGAGGAAGCCTTAAAGATCTTGCTTCACGAAACGAGCGACGACCATCAGCTGGTGCGCCAAGGAGCGCAGTGGCAGCAGACCAAAGAAAAGTTTTTCGGCAACCTCACCGAGTAGCGGCTCAACGCCTCAGTTTTCTCGGTGGTGAATCGATGGTATACTAACAGATAGTTATGCAGCGATACAATCCGAGTGAGATCGAGCCTGGCTGGCAAAAAGTTTGGGCGGACGAGCGCCGCTACCAGGCAAGCGACGGCGGCGATAGGGAAAAATTCTATATTTCTCCTATGTTCCCGTACCCAAGTGCCGCCGGTATGCACTCTGGCCATGCTATGGAACATTCGGTTGTCGATGCAATTGCCCGTTTTCAACGTGCACACGGCCGCAATGTCATGAACCCGATGGGTTGGGATGCATTTGGACTGCCCGCTGAAAATTACGCGATCAAGACCGGCATGGCACCGGCCAAAGTGACCAAAGACAATATCGCCAATTTTACTCATCAGCTAAAACGGCTCGGCGCCAGTATCGACTGGTCGCGCGAGATCAATACGTCCGACCCCGACTACTATCGCTGGACCCAATGGGTTTTTACCAAGTTTTTTGAGCGTGGCCTGGCTTATCAGAAAGATTCGTTGCAATGGTGGTGTCCGATCGATCAAACGGTGCTTGCCAACGAGCAGGTTATCAATGGCAAGTGCTGGCGCCACGATGGTCCCGACGATCCACTGGCTGAAAAAAAGAATATTCGCCAATGGTTTTTCAAGATTACTGACTATGCCGATGCGCTGCTCGAAGAAATCCCGGCGCTCGACTGGCCGGAAAAGATCAAAACTGCCCAAACCAACTGGATCGGCAAAAGCCAGGGTGCCGAGATTGAGTTCTTGGTCGCCGAGCATGATGAAACGCTCACCGTATTTACGACGCGTCCCGACACGATTTTCGGTGCTACCTTCATGGTTATTGCGCCGGAGCATTCGCTAGTCGAGGCACTGACGACTGATGAGACGCACGAAAATGTCGACGCTTATGTAAAAACGGCGCTGAAAAAGTCTGAGATTGAGCGTCAAAGTGAAGGCAAAGAAAAAACAGGTGTATTTACCGGCTCCTATGCCATCAATCCAGCCACGGGAGAAAAAATTCCTATCTGGATTGCCGACTATGTCCTTGGTGGCTACGGCACGGGCGCTATCATGGCTGTGCCGGCTCATGACGAACGTGATTATGAATTTGCAGAGAAGTACAAATTGCCAGTAGTGCAAGTGGTTGCTGAGCATCATATTAGTGGCGATCACTTTGAGCCAGAGTTAGACGCTGAGACTATCGATCGAAACGTGGCGGATGCAGTCATCTGCGATGGCGAGGGTAATTACTTGCTACAAACTTCAACAGAAGGTGGGGTGACCGATACGCACTTCGTTGGGGGAGGGATTGAACAAGAAGACTCTTCGACGGAAGACGGACTACGTAGGGAAGTAGCTGAGGAGACGGGCTATACAGATATTGTAAGTGTCAGAAAAATTTTCCCAATCATTTCCGGTATTGCCTATCGTCCGGACAAAGGGGTGAATCATCGCTATAGAGGTGCTGCATATGAAGTTATGCTTGGCTCAAAAACTCAAATCAGAAGTGAAGTTGATGAGGGCAAGCACACTATTGAGTGGATTACAAAAGATCAGGTAGCTAAAAAGCTTACCTGGCAGACGCATCTAAAAGTATGGCTGGCGTATCTAGATCAAAAGACAGCCGTATATGCCAATGAGGGTGTACTGGTAAATTCTGGAGCTTTTGACGGCATGCCGACGAGTGAGGCGCGTGAAGAGGTTGTTGCCTGGCTGGAAGAGCAGGGAACAGGCAAGATGATGACCACCTACAAAATGCGCGATTGGCTGATTTCTCGCCAGCGTTATTGGGGTGCGCCGATTCCGATCATTCATTGTGAAAAAGATGGCGCCGTGGCGGTGCCAGAAGATCAGCTGCCAGTGGTGCTGCCAGAAGTAGAAGATTACGCCCCAAAAGGTGACGGTAAATCAGTGCTGGCGCGCGTCGACGACTGGGTTAATACGACCTGTCCTGAGTGTGGTGGCCCAGCAAAGCGTGAAACTGATACCATGGACGGCTACGCCTGTAGTAGCTGGTATTTGCTGCGCTACACCGACCCGAAGAACGACCAGCAAGCCTGGTCGCAAGAAAAGGCCGACTACTGGACACCGGTTGACTACTATGTTGGTGGCGACCATGCGGTCGCGCATTTGCTCTACGTCCGCTTCTGGAATCACGTTTTTTACGACATGGGACTGGTACCGAGCAAGGAGCCAGTTAAGAAACTAGTCTACCACGGCCTGATCCAAGCCGAGGACGGCCGCAAGATGAGTAAAAGCCTTGGCAATGTCATTGACCCACTCGACATTATCGACCAAGGCTACGGCGCTGATGCATTACGCACCTTCCTGCTGTTTGTTGGTCCAATCGAAGAAGATTCAGCCTGGAGCACTAATGGCCTAGCCGGTGTCTATCGTTTCCTGACGCGCGTCTGGACATTGACACAGGAATATCTAGCAGCTGACACAGTAGCGGACACCCAGCAGGACGATGCGGTTCGTCGTTTGCAACATAAGACGACGAAAAAAGTCACCGAAGACTTGCACCGATTGAGTTTCAATACCGCCATTGCAGCTATGATGGAAGCAACGAATGAACTATACAAATTAAAAGCTGATGGATTTAGTGATAAACCATGGCGTGACGTATTAGAGACCATGACCCAGCTACTCGCTCCATTTGCGCCACATCTCAGCGCTGAACTTTGGCAGCAGCTCGGACACGAAGAGTCGCTCGATACTGCACCATGGCCATCGTGGGATGAGGCGCTCACGACTAGCGAAACAGCGACAATCGTTGTTCAGGTAAACGGGAAAGTACGTGCCAAACTCGAGCTCGCTAAAGATGTCAGTAAAGAAGATGCTATCGCGGCGGCTCTGGCTGATGAAAATGTTCAGAAATTTGTCGGTACACAAAAACCGGCCAAGACGATTTACGTTCCCGGCCGGCTGGTGAGTATTGTAATTACTGATTGAGATCGTCGTGTAGTGGGCGCAGATCCAAGGTATTTTTTTTGTTGCCAATAATATCCTGACACATCTGTGAGCTGATCGCCACATCGTCTCCAATGCTTAGATGACCGGCGTCGACACCTGAATTAATCTGTTTCATCTCGGCAATGCCTTCGCGTATATCCATGTCGCTCGCAGCGGCGATACTATAGAGCGTATCACCCCGCTCAATGTGGATAGCACAGGCGGGAGTTGGTGCAGTTCCTTTGTCAGCGGCGGTGCAGCTATTAAGTGCGATACCGCTCATGACAGCTACAATAGCTACCGTCGAAGTCCGAAGCTTGTTCGGGGTTTTATCCAACACATCTTTCATATTACCATAATAACATTTATATGAATTGTTGTCAATAACTGCTTGAGAAAACAGCCGGGAACCGCTATAATGCAGGGTAAGTTTACATCAACCTGAGAAGGAGAACATTCAAGTGGCAGAGCCAAAGAAACAATCAAGCCCGCGCAAGACGGGTTTACGTCGTAGCCACCTACGCCTCAAACTGGCGCGTATGGTAAACGCCAAATCACCAGTCAAAGTCCACACTACCAAGCGTGAGACCGGCAAAAAGAAAGCCAGCTAATACTTTAGCCAGCTCTTAACATAATCAGAAAGAACCAATACCATGGCCTCAAATCGACATCTTGGGCGAATCGTCGCTTTGCAAACGCTCTACGAGTACGAGTTTCGTACGTCGTCAGCTGATGAAAGCGTTGACCTCACCGAGATACTGACGCGTAATATTGAGCGCTACCAGGAAGCAATCGATGACAAGGGATTTGTCAGCACGCTGGTAAATGGCGTCTTAGAGTACCAGGCCGAGATGGATGAAAAGCTACAAGAGATGGCACCGGGCTGGCCGATCGATCAGATCGCCCGGATCGACCGCAACGTCCTCCGAATGGGGCTCTACGAGCTACTTCATCAAGCTGATACAGTACCGCCAAAGGTAGTGATCAACGAAGCGGTTGAACTGGCAAAGGCATTTGGTTCTGAAAACTCAAGCAAGTTCATCAACGGCGTCCTCGGGACAGCCTATCGAACGCTTGTAGAAGGAAAAAACGATGCCAACACCTCAACTCGGTAAATTCAAGAAATATTTTAATCGCGGTAAAAAACCCTCTATTCAGGAAATCGTGCGCGAGCCGACGGCTGGCGGGGTGGTTTATCGTCGCAACAAACAGGGCGAGATAGAGATCCTGCTGATTCAAGACGCCAAAGACCGCTGGACGATTCCGAAAGGACATATTGAACCAGGTGAAACCGCGCAGGAGACTGCAAAGCGTGAGATTGGTGAAGAGGCTGGACTAACAGAGGTGGAAGTCCTCGGTTGGCTCGGCAAAATCCATTTCCGTTATCGCCGCATCGACAAGTTGGTGCTCATGACGACACAAATCTACCTTGTAAAAGCGATGGGTAATACCAACGCGATTAAGAAGGAAGAATGGATGAACGGTATCAAATGGTTTTCATTTAGCGATGCGCTCGATGCTATTGAGTACGAAGACATCGGCAAGCTGATGCTGCTCGGGATGAAACGAATTCGCCAGGAGAATCTGTAATGTCAGGTATGTCCGTAGCTCCCTACCAAGAATTTGCTCGCGAGAAGCTGGGTTTTGAATTTAAGAATATTGATCTCCTCGTCACGGCTCTCACGCACCGAAGCTACGTCAACGAACACAAAAAAAGTGTGTCTGAGCACAATGAGCGTTTGGAGTTCCTCGGTGATGCAGTGTTGGAGCTGGCCGTTACCGACTTTCTCTACAACAATTACAGCGAACCGGAGGGTACATTGACCAGCTGGCGCGCTGCACTGGTGCGGACGGAAAGTATCGGTGAAGCCGGCGATAAGCTGGGTTACGAGTCCTTGCTACGTATGAGCAAAGGCGAGAAGCACGGCAGTGAACGAGCGCGCCAACAGATCTTGGCGAATTCGTTTGAGGCCGTCATTGGTGCGATCTATCTGGAGCGCGGCTACAAAGATGCCGAAAGCTTTATTTTGAAACACATCGCCAGCAAACTGGAGCCCATCCTCGAAGAGGGTAGCTGGCGCGACCCAAAGTCGCATCTGCAGGAAGTCTCGCAGCGCATCGATGGCGCCACACCACAGTATAAAGTGCTCGAGGAGATCGGTCCCGATCATGACAAGTTGTTTACGCTCGGTGTCTTTGTGAACGCCAAAATGAAGGGTAAGGGTAAAGGACACAGCAAACAAATTGCCCAACAACAAGCCGCCCGAGCAGCGCTCGAACGCTACCAGAGTGAACACCCCGACAGTTTTGCGTCTTAACAGATTGACCCTGTAGTGAGCTTTTCGAGATTGTCGTGTAGCGACATAACGAAGTTCTCGAAAAGTCTACTACAGGGTTGACGTTACCTCTGTAATAGAGTAAAATTCACTAGAAGTACTATAAAAGACTTAAAGAGTAAAAAGGAAGTTTTGTTTTTATGCTCGCAATTCGTTTGCAACGTGTCGGCCGCAAAGGCTATCCCGTTTATCGCCTCGCTGTTCAGGAAGCGCAGCGTCATCCATCAAGTGGCCGCGTGGTTGCCTATGTTGGTAGCTACAACCCCCACACCAAAGAAGCTTCGGTTCAAGTCGAAGCCGCTCAAAAATACCTCGACAATGGCGCTCAGCCAACGCCGCGTGTCGTCAAACTGCTAAAAGACGCTGGCGTCAAACTGCCAACCTGGGTGAGAGAGCCTGCGACCGACAAGAAAAGGTCACTCAAGAATGCCGAAAAACTGCGTAAAAACCAGCCAAAAGAAGCGCCAGTAGCCGAAGCAGCACCGGCCGAAGCCGAGCCCGAAACAGAAACAACTGTCGAGCCAGAAACAACCCCTGATACAGCGGAATAAAAAACAGAATAGTGTACATAAGGCAAGTTTCTTAAATACCCGGCCTGCCGGGTATTCTATTTTAGGTAATTGTTAGTGATATAGTTATGCTATGGCAAAAAACGTAAGAGGTTTTACAATTGTTGAGCTCCTTATTGTTATCGTGATCATTGCTATCTTGGCCACGGTTGTGATTCTGGCGTATAACGGTACTCAGGATAGAGCTCGTTCCACAACTGTCGACGCTGCTTTAACTCAAGTCAATCGAAACCTCGCTCTTTAATAAGGTGGAAAATAGTACTTATCCCTCGGCTTTGTCTGATATTGACGTGGCTTCATCGGTAGTCACGTATCAATACGGGACGGATGGGGCGACCTACTGTCTTTCCGCCACGTCAGGAAGCGTGAGTCATTATACGACCGGCAGTTCACTGGACTCAGGCACGTGTACAGAAAGTGGTGGTATTGTGGGTTGGTGGAAATTGAACGGCAATGGTACCGATAACTCCTTGGGTGGTAATAATGGTACGGTGGATGGTGCCATTACAACTACCAATGCAAATGGTGCGAGCGGTATGGCCTATGTATTTAATGGAACCTCCGACTACATCCATATTAATGATAACGCCAACCTTCGAGTTGGTGCTCCTGGCGTTACCTTGGCTGCATGGCTAAAACCAGTAAGTATAAGCGGCTGTACCGTCACTACTCCCTGTATAATTATGAATAAAGAAAATAGTTACGAAGTAGCGCTTATTTCGGATGGTAGCATTTACTATGCATTTGCCAACACCTCTCCGGGCTGGGCATGGCGCAATACAGGGATGGTGGCGAGCAGTGCTCAATGGTCGCATTTTGTCATTACTTATGATGGGACGACTATCAAAGGGTATTTGAACGGTTCTTGGCAGTATACTTTGAGCGGTTCCGGAAACTTTGCTTCAAATGCCAATGCATTACGTATTGCTGCCAGGGGCGGAAACGGGACTGTTTCGGCCTTCCTGGCAAGCACCATTGACGATGTGAGAATATATAATCGCCCGCTCGGCAGCAGTGAGGTTCAAAGCTTAGCCAGTGCTGGTCCACAGTAGCATTCTGGGCAGGCAGACGTGCTACAATAACGGTATGCATAAGCGCTTTTTTGTTGGCTTTACGATTGTCGAACTGCTCATCGTCATCGTCGTCATAGGAATATTGGCAGGAATTACTACTGTTTCCTACGCGGGTGTACAGAGCCGTGCCCATGACACGCGCGTACAGAGTAATATATCGGGTCTTGCCGATTCTCTAAATGCCTACTATGTGGCGAATAGCTATAAGTATCCGGTTGACCAGACTTCGTTTATGACGATTACGAATGCCCGGGTGAATACCGATAGCTACGTGACGACGAATAATGCCATGCTTTACTGCGTCCAGGACTCGACGGGTCAAACGATGGCGATTGTCGGCCAAAGCAAAACGGGCAATACCTATTACATTAAGGACGATGGCAAGCTGCAAACGGCACCAACCAATCTTTCGTCGAATAACCCAACCTCTATTTGTGCCAGTCTTGGCCTTGGCTCAAGCTCGCTCTATGTGTGGGTAAATACCGCGGCCTCTGGCTGGCTTTCGAATGTAAAATAACACCAGGTCACCTAGAGAGGCGCAAGTAAACTTTCGCTTCATTCGGCTCGCTGGTGTTATAATAGCCTCGTACGACAGTAGAGTTATAGAGCGACCGGAGGAGGGCAATCATGACAACCATAGACCAACAATTTGTCGAGTACATCGTCAAATCACTCGTCGAGCATCCAGGAGACGTAACGATCGACCGGATCATCGATGAAAAAGGCGTACTGCTAACGCTTACCGTCAACCCTGAGGACTTGGGCCGGGTGATCGGAAAGCGCGGTATGACTGCCCAAAGCCTGCGTACACTGCTGCGCGCCTTGGGTACAAAGAATGACGCGCGTTACAACCTCAAGATCGTCAACAATGACGACCAGCGCGAGAGCTATACGATGTCATCAGATGAACCATCAAGCCAGCCTGTGGATGACCGACCCGTTACTGCAACAGATGACGATGATGATGAAGTTGTGGAAAACTCACAAAATAACGACGAGTCAGATTACGCAAAAAAGTCGCGTAAAGAACTTGCCGAACTCGACGACCTTGATATATAATAAGCACTAGTTCAAACACCTGCGAGAACTGAGCTCTATGCGAGCAACTTAAGACCTAGTAGAATTCTCTACCGGGCAAGGTTGAGAGCCTTATATGTTTAAAAACCCGCCTACTTTTCGGCGGGTTTTTGATTGATAAATTTTCGACATAAAGAACGCCCGCAACCGGGTCTCGCAGGAGCTTTGAGGCTCGACTGCGGGCGTTCGGTGGGCGGGCGGGAGTCATCGCGATTTCCGGCTACGCCGTGTCCAGATAATAACCGGAACGGAGCTGCAAATCAGAACCGCGGAGGCAGCCGTGCCAATCCAGGAGATCGGACGGATGCTGATGTTCAGGAACAAGGCGTAGGCGCCAAATGCTCCGAGCGTAATGCTGGCGAGGACAAATGTCCAGGACGGCAGAGGAGCTGCTGGTTGATCCATCGAGGTCTCCTAGTCTCGAAGTAAGGGTGACCTTTCGCCCGAAGATAGCTTGAGCAAAAGTGTATATATTATATCAAATATAGACAAAAAAGTCAATAGCTGCTAGAGTAGAACAGATGAGAAAATTCCAAGTCATTACGCTATTTCCCGAAATGTTTACGGGCGTATTTGAAAACTCCATGATGTGGAAAGCGCAGAAGGACAGTATCGTCGAGCTATCAACGATTAATCTACGTGATTTTGGGCTTGGGCCGCGTCGGCAGGTTGACGACACGCCATATGGTGGCGGTGATGGTATGCTGCTCAAGCCCGAGCCGCTATTCGCGGCCATCGAAAAGGCAAAGCAGAACGATCCGGACGCAAAAGTGCTGCTTATGACACCGCGCGGTGACCGCTGGCAGCAGAGTAGCGCGCAAGAATACGCAAACTCCGGACAGGGATATATCTTTATATGCGGCCGCTATGAAGGTTATGATGAGCGTATTCTGGCGCTGGTTGACGCTGAAATTAGCGTTGGTGATTATGTATTAACGGGTGGGGAACTGCCAGCCATGACGATTATCGATAGTATTGTCCGCTTGATCCCCGGCGTACTTGGTGGTGAATCAAGCGCTGAAATCGAAAGCTTCAGCGATGGGGAGACTCTCGAATTTCCGCAATACACACGCCCCGCTGAGTTCCGGGGCATGAAGGTACCCGACGTACTTTTGAATGGTCACCATGGTGAAATCGCTAAGTGGCGAACGGAAAATAGCCGTAAACTAAAACGCTCCGAGTAGAACTCGGCAAGAATATGAAATGAGCGAAGCGAACGAGGTGTAAGCCGAGCTTTAGGAGGAGTGGCCTCTTTTTTGAATTTATTTCAAAAAAGAGCAAGAGGGGCATCTGGCCCCTCTTGTCTTGTTGTGGTGGATGTCGTAGAGCGAGCTGTCACAACCTTTTCATAGGAGTGTTTGTTTTTGTAACATCGCTGTGCATTACTCTACCTGCTGCTAAAAAAAAGCGCAAGCATATTGATGAAAATAACAACACTTTTCTTCGGAGCGCATCGCCTATATACTGGGAGTATGAAAGCTGTCATTGCTCACTATCCGCCGCTCCGACCGGTTCGGGTGCAGTACGCCGCTTGGCTGGCGACCGGGATGTTGGTGCTGATGCTTCTGGCTCAGCTGTTCTCGTTTGAGAACTTTGCTTCCATCTTGGCGCTCGTACTGGCGTATAATGACCAGCAATTAGTAGCGATAAGTACGGCGCTTGTTACCGCAGCTGAGCTTTTTGCTTTGCCGTACTTACTGGGTATGAAATTGAGCTCTCTGATGAGAGTGCTCAGCGCAGCTTTGGGCGGGGCGGTCGTATTATTTTGGCTGTTTACTTCGCTCACCAACGCTCACGCCGAAAATAGTGCTCTGTTTGGCGACACATTGGCGCTACCTGGCGGAATTATTGCCGTACTCTGGAGCTTGGTACTTGCAAGCGCTTATGTGTATGTAGTGATTCATGAACGTCGTCGCGCCGCCGCCTCTTGAGATAAGCGGCTATTTCGTGTACAATTTAGCGTGAACTATTGGGGATTAGCCAAGTCCTGCCCGTCCTGTCGGACAGACAGGCGGGGGTAAGGCACCGAGGTCCAGAGTCCCGTGATCGGGGTGAGGATTGCCGGTGGCAATTCGCAAGGAAACCTTCCGATGAAAGCTGCGCTTTCAGTCGCGAAGTTTCGAGCCGGCGGAACGTCGGTCGAATCCATTCGAACCCCACTGCACATTTACGGTATAATAATTTAGTATTGGGGATTAGCCAAGCGGTAAGGCATCGGGTTCTGGTCCCGTGATCGGGGGTTCGAATCCCTCATCCCCAGCCAAGTAGTACATCAAAGGTGACCCAAATGGGCTCAGAAAACAGCGAGTAAGTCTCGCTGTTTTCTGTTAATAAGATTGTATAATTAGTTTAGATGTCTTCCATATATGCTTCTCGACTGGGATTCTGCTATCAGGATAAGATGGCTTGTCTTTTATTTTTGAAAGAATTACGAGAAGGAACAATCCGTGAACTTTATACTGACTTTCCTATCGAAGAGAATCAGCTCTCGCTAGACATCTTAATAAGAGTGGGATCAGGAGATACGATAAAAGAAAGAGTGTACGAGGTTAAAACCGGCGAATCATTTAAAAATGACTCAACTAGCTCAGGTAAGAAGAAGGGCCAATCTTCTGAAGTTAGGGATGTAATTTTGGCATTTCTAGAGTACTCCAAGCAATCACCAGATTTTGACGGTTTCATAAGCTTTAGTAACGGATTGGGAGTCGGTATTAATAACTATATTGGCCCAGCTAATAGGCTCAGATTAGGTATCACAATGACCGCACCTGTTCGAGCGGCAGCAGATGAACTTAAAACGAAGCTGGACATAAAGGCTTTAAACACACAAAGGGATATTCATAAATTCTTTAAGAGAGTTAAGTTCGATGAACAGCCATATGACAATGGCCATACATGGAGTACCCTTGATGAGCATATACGATCCGAATTAATAGAAATCGCGAAAACACTTGAAGTTGATGATCACGTGCACGAACTACCATATGAATATCTTGCTTCTAAATTACTCTACATAGTTCAAAAACATACTGGTTCTGGGAATGATATTACAAAAGAACTTTTAGGTGAAATTATGAGTTTTATGTACCTACGCAAGCTACTTGATAATCACACGGTGTCGGGTGTGCCGGAGCAAATTAAGGGCGAAGCAAAGCAATACGTAAAGACTGAGATGATCAGTAAGTTTAAAGTGGAGACACTCCTACCCGCAGAGGAAGATCAGACGAGTAGTATTGGCGTAACAGCTACTGGTGTAGGGGGAACTATAGAATGAGTAAAGGTGCGAATAGCCAAGCTGGCTTTAATGCTCAAAACTGGGCAGCTCTTTCTCTGTTTGTGCAATACAGTGGTTACCAGTCTTTTCAACGAATTGAATTGGAGCAGCCAAAGCTAGCGGACTTCGTTCTTGTGTTTAGCAATAAGCGTATAATTTGCGAGTCGAAAAAATCACACGTTACTTATGCTGGGCTTCGCGACATTTTAGATACGCTGCCACTAGTTAATGAACAAGATGAAATTCTAATCATTTGTACGAGCACAGGTCCTCGGATCAAAGAGGATCTTGATAATGCAAAGTATTATCCTGAAGTAAATGAGCGGTTAGTTAAAAAGCACCAGTTCACCACTAGACATCTAGAATTAATATCTAAAGTGAAATTTTGGGTCGTAGATAAAGATATGAATGAAGATATTGTCAGAAATCTGGTTGGTGAAAGATTTAGATCTTGGTTACCCGACGATGAACTTGACGATCTTATAAGTAACCTTTTAGTGAAGAATGTTTATGATAGATCTGCAAAAGGTGGGAATTACACCAAAGTTGAATTTGATAATGAGCTAGAAGCCCGAAGAGAATTGCTAAAAAAGAAAGACGATTATAAATACAGCGAGCGTACAGCAAGAGAAACGGTCAATAAGATACTTGAGGAGCTAACAAATGCAAATAACTCAAGGCTTCAATCCGAAAATAGACTGAAAGCGGTTATTGCTGATTCGGGTCTTCATTACTTTGCCATACAAGAAATCTCTAAGGCCGATAGCCTAGATCTCGCTGCTTGGCATAGTTTCTGGCTAGCTACTTTCAGCTCTTACTACGCAAGAGAAGTGTTGAGAATATTTGAAGATAATGTAAACGATGAAGCTTCGGCAAAATACATAGTTAGCTTCATAAAAGACAATGTTCAAAAGCTTCGTTTTAGAAATATGGAAGAGTATGAGTTTAAGTCTACGGCTGATATTCTAATGAAAGCCGTCGATGCTTCCGATGAACTCATTGACGATGTCTTTGACTTGTTAAAACGACTTTATACATTCTCAACGGAAAGCCCCTTATTCATTGAAGGTGGCTCTAAGGCTCGTGATGAGTGGCTTTTAGGTGAGCTCGCCAATGGGTTCGATAGACTATACTCAAAAGGAAACGAACGCTTGAAGGCAGACATAGTTAGCTATATATATGAGACCTTTGACATTGTCGATGAAGATTATAAATATTCACATAAAACACCCTTCAAGTTCTTCGACATTCTACGAGATGACCTGCTAGCTAAACCAAGCAGTTTTAGTTATTTACTTGAACAACTTGCAGATCAATACAGCCGGCAATATGAGAGGTTCAAGATCAAATATGATGGCTGGGAATTGATGGGAGGCGGTACGTCAAACTTCGGAGGGGATTATGAGGTTCACGACAGAGTCTTTATAAGAACAATTATCAAGCCCTATCTTAAAAGGTTGCCTATTGATAAAAAATGGAAGCTTGCTGATAAATATATATCTCTTAAAGTCAGCGAAGTGAGCGAGTCTAAACCCGACTTTATGAATAGGGCGTTTATTCCATTCTTACTTGAACAATATGAACAAGGCAATAAAAAAGCTTTTAGAATATTGTCTGAATTCATAAAGATGAGGAAAGGCATACCTCACAAAGCCGAGCTCATTTTCTTTTATGTTAGAGACTCCGAGACACTGAGCATCGAACAAAAATGGACTTTATTGAATGTTGCGATTAAAGAGTTTGGCTATCCAATTAACGTATTTATGGATCAGGTTCTTTGGGGGCTCTTGGGGGCAAAACACGAGCAGGCCATAGAGACATTCTCTAATCTTTTAGCGAATGAGGACTATATGAATCGGCAAATTATGTTTGATACAACCGTAATTCAATCCATTATGCGTCTCATTAGCAACGACGACACTTTCCAGCAGGGTACTCACCTTTTAGAGGGATTTCTTCACGGTGATTACTTCTCTAAGTCGCTTGACTCATTCCATTCGTATGACGCCAAAGATCCAATCCTCAATGTTTTAAAGAAAGATTACGACAATGGTATAGGTATACTGCGTTCACTAGTTGCCAATAAGCCGACCGAGAATCAGCAGAGAGTTTTTGGTTCAGTTTTAAGAGATATGCCTGACGACTATCTCGACACTATTTACTTAGATATTGTTAAGCCTGAACTAGAGATTGCAGGTAATGCTGCAAAACTTGCCGCAAAAATTACAAATACTGAAACACGGGAGAACTTCGTTTGGTTTGCCGAGAAGCTTTCAAAAAAGCACAAATTTGAAGAAGCTTTCTATATAGCAGACTTCTTTATCACCGATCCAAGCCCTGAGAAAAATAGCGAGTTTGATAAGGACGTTGTTGAAGGAAAGCATAATATCCAAATCAGTAGTGTGCGTGGATGTATTGCTTGGATACTAATGCCCGTTAATTCCGTTGCAGGGCGAGATTATACGGAGCGTGCATTTGAACTCACAAAAAAGCTCTGTACAGACGAGAGTTTGTATGTTCGACAACTATCACTACTAATGCTTGAAGCACTTGCTAACAATCGCCACACGACTATGCCTGAAAGTAAGGATTGGTTTATGAAATATTCTACGGCCAAAGGGATAGAAGACTTTGCTTTCACTATGTTGAAAGATAAGACAAATTATCATTATGGGATTTTGCAACACTTAGCACGAGTCTTCAATAGAATCAGAACCATGAATGAGTCTCAGGCACTCGAAGTCATTGATATATTCGTAAAGCACGGCGATAAAGAAACACTAAAAGAGCTTGATACATTACTCCTGTTCCTTGCAGAATTCAGAAAGGGTGCGTTTAGGAATTGGTCAAAGGCACGTGGCGGACCAATGCCCCCATATAACCCAAAACTAATTCAAGATAGGTTAAAAGATTTCCTAGAAAATGGCTCAGAAGATCACAGAGAATCTTTGGTTTGGCACATCGCAAAACTGCCCGAAGAACCAATTAAAAACAATGGCAATTTTGATAAGTTCTTCGCTATAAGTATAAAATACCTCCCCTTTGCTATTAAGAACTATAACCATCATGTTTATAGTCATCTTCATATATTTATTAAGCGTTATATCGATAAAAAGTTTGATGATTGTTACAAGATTTGGAGAATGAGTCTAGATTTCGAAAGACCGGCCATAATCGCAGAGTCAAAAAAGGACCAGCACCCGGGCGAATATAATTGGTGGCCTTTTCACTACAACGGCTCTATTCTTGCAAAAGTCCGAGAACATCTTGGTGTTGAGCAGTTCTTAAAAGATCTCGAGTTTCTTATCGATTATCCCGAACAAGCTTCGATAGCGTATGACTTCGACGTAGCACTAGCCGAACTTGAAAAAATAGATACCCACGATGATGTAGTAAAGCGCATATATGACAAACTTATATCCCGAAATTACAATTTTCACCACAGTTACGAGAAGTGGCTTAATAAGTAATTTCTACCGCCTTACGACCAGACTCTATATGAATAGCTAAAGACTTACTAACTTTCTGTCATGAAGGGCCAATCCTGTTTGCAGATTGCGGACAAGCCTTGTCTTCTCAAATAACGAACCATCCTTTAAGACGTATCGAATGTACGCTGCCATTACATTATTTTTAATATGAGCATCATTAGTTAGAGAGATCATTTTTGCAAATTTTTCAATTGCAGCAGCTAACCCTGGCTCTACTTTTAATACATCAGATATGAGTTCATTACTGAGCTTAGTTAATGCCGTGACTATCGCCGCCTCAGAAGCAAAGGGCTCTTTACAATCATAATCAACCTGTCGAGAGCAGTGGTAATAAACGTATCTACGCCTATTACCATTTTTAAATTGCTTGATTTTTTCCTCTCCTACAATGCTCGATCCACAAGAATAACACTTTAGAAATTGCTTATAAGGGAACTCCTTAGCTCCCCATTTAGATTTTTGAGGGACGACCAATTGCGCTTGCACTTGTTCAAATAATTCTTTAGATATGAGCGGGATATGCTTCCCCTGATACCAGTTACTGCTACCAGCAGGATACTCGAAGCGACCATAGTAGAACGGGTTCTTAAGAATTTTGTAGACCATGCTTAAGTGAATCATCTTATCCTTACGAGTGCGTACATCATTCTCGACAAGGAATTGCTTTATGTGTCGTCCGCTTTTACCGGCGGCGCACATTTCAAACATTTTGACAATGTGAGGCGCTCGCTCTTCGTCTATGATTACGTCCCGCTGCTTACCGGTCGCCGCGCGAGTGAAGTAACCAAGTGGCGGCATGCATGGCCGCCAACCCATTTCGCACTTTGCCCGGATACCTCGCTTAACGTTGATACCACGGTTGTCGTTCTCGAGCTTTGCTTGCGAACACAAGATCATCAGGAGGAACTTCTCGTTTGGTGTATTGCTGAAACTTTGTCCGAAAGTTCGTATCTGCTGTAACTTGCCAGAGTCCATAAGGTCAACGAGTGAGCCAAGGTCGCCGGCATTACGTGACAAGCGATCAGGTGCCCAGGTAAGTATCCCATTAAACTCGTCGTTTCTTATTGCCTCGAGTAACTCATTGAATACCGGGCGCTTTGCAGACTGTTTTGCCGAGAAGCTTTCTTGCTTCCTCGCAACCACTTGCAGACCCTCTCGTTCCGCCATGGCGGACATTTCTTTTATTTGTGAGTCTATGCTCATCGCTTGACGCTCGTCTTGTTCGCTCGATTTACGGGCGTACAAGCAGTATCGTATCTGTTGGTTGATCTCCATACATGACACATATTAGCTCGATAAAATAGAAAGTCCAGTTAAATTGCAGATTATCTATATTCTGGCAAAACTCGTAGTTGTAGTTTGTAATTTGCGTTATCGTATTCGCAAATCAAACTTAATTCCAGGCTTTCTTTACCTATGTAATTCTTGTAAACTGCATAGCCTTGCTGTGTGCCGCTTTTGTCACCCTTAGTTTCTGGGTTGAGTTCGGCAATCCGCATGGCTTCATCAATCTTACCGAATACCTGGTCCTGCTTACATTTACCTAACCGTGGTAAATCCATATTAACGGTTGTTACTTGACCAGTATTTTGTTTCTTAAGTGTGTCGGCCGGATCATCGCGCCCGCCATCTTCAAAGAATAGCTTGTAGCCGTCTTTTTCGGCCCGTATCTGCGTACTGTTCGCTGGATCGTAGGTTTGGGCCAAATTCCGACGCAACTTCGCTCATAGGGCGATTTAGGTACGTATCGAATTTAGGAACGGGTTGCGCAGTTTCTGTTTTGCTAATCTCGGTTTTAGCTACCGATTCGTTAGTCTTCTTATCGCCACCGAATATTGCTGATGCGACTGCAATAATAATTATTATGATAATGGGCAGGATTAGAACGGTCATAGTCTTTTCACCTTTTGACATATCTTTCCACTCTTTTTGCTTGGTAGCCATGGTTTCCTCCTCCTTTGAGTTAATAATCCGCGGCTTCCAAATAAAAAGGACAGCCACGCTGGACTGTCTAGGACCCAAACAAGCAGTTATGCCTATTCTTTTTTACGTAGCTGCCCATTTTACGGCACAACTACGCGAGGCTGGTCGCGTTAACTAATTGTTTGAATCCTAGACAATTATCATTATACCGTGAAAGAAGGAAAAAAGTTTATAATAAGTTGCATGGATAAGATATTAAACTCAACGATACTGGCTGCAATAATAGCTGCCATTACAACGATGTTGGGTTTCTTTATTAACGAGTACATAACAAGGCGTCGTAACGAAAAACAAGAGTTGAAGCAAGCATACGGTGATGTCATATCGTCAGCACGCAATATACGAAGAACTCTCATTGTATTTCACGAATTTAATATTTCATTTCGTTCAATGATGCATATGATTCGGGACGGGGATGCTTCATCTATCACTGAACTTGAAATACAGAAACAAGCTGCCTTTAATTATGAGGAGAAGGCTAATAGCTACAGGGATATTCTCACCACACAACAAGGTCAGCTTGATAAGGCATTCTTCATACTGATTGGGACAGAAAAAGACCACTTGATTAAACGTTGGAAAAATAAATCAAAAGACAGGGACGACAAGGCGCTACAATCATCTATCGAGAAGATTCTAAGCTATAAAGGCGATGCGGACACTTTTGATGACGCCAAGTATTCAGTCGACACATACTTCGATAAACCTCTAAAGAATATCCAGCGAATATGTAGTGGCAGAATGCGAAAACTTTAAAGTGAAGAATATTAGACGACTTCCTAGCTATTTGGTACCTACATTACCTATCGAAACCAAGGGACTCAAAATTGCAAGAGCCGGATCAGTTACGGTACTTGATGACTGGAACCGACCACACTGGTCGGCGTCACTCACAGTAGAAGAGGACGGCTATCACGGGAAAATTGATAAGTGGATTTACATGCATGCATTATTAGCCGACAGTCGGCTGCCCCTATACGCTTTCCAGGCATATGGGCAAACGTATAGTGATTTTAATGTTGAAGATCTTGATACTGAAAAATATCCTGGAGTAACCGCTCGAGAAATGCGTCTAGATTTTAGAAGCGTCCTCCCGGGAGTGTATTGGGGGCATGAAGTTGAAGATGAAGTTTCCTATGATGAAATCTATAAAGCTTACCTCAAAACCGATGATGTATACATAGCTGCACTCAAAAATTATTTCCTAGCACAAGACATAGACTTTAACCCTCGACTGCGAAGTATTGATCCAGCGTACTGGCAGGTAGTAATACTTATATCCGCCATGGAGGCGCTTCTGCCAAAGCCTGAGTTTTGCAAAGGAAAATGTGAGACCTGCGGTAAGGGCGTTAATCATCCTATAAATAATGCGGATAAAGACTGGAAAGAACTGCTCTTTAGTCGCATAAAAGACAAAGAAATCCGAAAGCAATATCGTCTCATATTTGATGTTGCTCGAAGTGAAATAAGAAATAACACGGTTCACAACGGGCTAATGCCTGCTCTTATTATTGGTCGAGGTTCACTTAATGACGGTGTGACAGAATATACCACCAAGAAAGCCATTGAGGAGTACAAGAGTGATAATTATTCATTAGAAAGCTTAGTCGATCAACTTCGTCAAATATGTCGGTATGTCTTGCTGAACCAATTGATTAATAAGAATGTATTCCCTCCACTAAAGGGCATAGAGGTACATAGCAAGACAATTCACGCCAATAGTTCACCCGTAACAATTACTCTTGATTTTTAGTCGTAGGTCTTTGCCGAGATTTTTCGATCTCTTTTGCGAGCTCAATCCATGGCCCCGGATCCTTGGGCTTCATCTCATTAAAGCGACGGACGCTTGGTAAACCGAGAACTTTTCTTTCACCCTTAATGCCAATAATCATCGTGTCCGAGGCACGCTTAAGTGTTAGCGCCGCCTTCTTCAATTTACCCTCATTATATTCCTCCCAGGCCTTAATAAATATCCTGCTTGCCATTGCCTGCATCATTCGGAAGTCTTTTATATGGCGTGTGTTCACCTCTGCAACATCGACATCAATAGACAGCATGCTGAGTTTCTTTGAAAGTGTCGCATTAGAGTAGGCTTTTCTCTGTTCTGGCCATTTTTCTTTAGTACCTCGTTTTTGTATCGAAGCTTTGCTCACGCCAAATATTTCAGCTATCTCAAAATAGCTATATCGTGAATCTTTAAGATATAGCTCTCTAGCTTGTACCCAATTAACACTAGATTTCCTACCCATTACATTCACTATAAATTAAAAATGGGCATTTTTCTTGAAAAGAAGGTATTACGACTACTTATTTTTAGTATTTTGCTTGCCTTGAGCGCGTTTATCTTTCCAAATATCATAAATTAGATACGCTAAGGCAAGTGCATCTTGCTTTCGTTTGACTTCTATGGGGTCGGCTTGTTTTACATTCTTTTTCTTTGGCATGGTGGCCTCCTTCAAAAAGAATTATATTCCTTGACCACAGCGCCCAGCCATAGAAATAGCTCTATACCTTTTGGTCTAGAGCTATTTCTTATGTTTGAGATAGATTCGAACCCGAGAGGGCGAAAACAGTCAGTGACTGTTTGAGTTTTACTTGCTTGGCCGACGAGATAGCTTTAGCTATTCGAGGAGCATGACAATAGTTCCGAATCCCTCATCCCCAGCCAAGCTTAAGAGTTGTAAGAAGACCTCCCAGGCGAGTTTTTTGTTTTGCTACAATGTTTATATGAAGACAGCGAATCTTATTATAATTGGTGGCTTTGCTGGAGCGGGCAAGACAACAATCGCGAATAAACTATCTATGGAGTGTAATTACCCCGTACTCAGTTCCGACGTTATTAATGATGCTCTACGCAGAGCTTTAAATAAAGACTTCCACGAAGTATCACCGCTTGCTTATGAGGTTATGTGGCATTTAGCAAGGAAGCAACTTGCTAATGGCATCACTATTATCATAGATACGCACATGTCGACAGCAAAAGTATGGGATAGCCTCGATTCACTTAAGCGAGATATGCCAGAAGTTTCAATCTTGCCGGTCATCCTACAGGCATCACTTGAGACACATCGTATGCGCATCGAAAATCGTGGTCGTACAAATAAAAAGCACTTGAATCTTGGCGGTGATAAACTTGAAGATGTAATGTTTAAGTATGATTTTATTGAAGCGCTACAAAGGCCTGATTTGATTCGAGTGGATGCAAATGGATCGCCACGAGATGTATATAAATTAGTTGAAAAGATCGTCAGAAATCATATGCTATCTTCGTAGGTTTTAAATAAATATTCGACAGTTCGCATCCCCTCACCTCAGCCAGGAAATGAGTTTTCGAATCCCGCCCGCATTAAGAATGATGGCAGTAATTATACCTCTGCCACTGGTGAGAATTAGTGTGTATGCCCGCTGTGATGTCCAGCATGCTCTAGCTGGTGGAACAGTTCTGCAGCTTCCGACTCACTAAGGCGCTCGTCGAGCAGTGTTAGGTAAATCTCTTCCTCTTTCGCGAAGTGTACGCTGACCAACGTATAAAGTCCGTACAGTACTTCACGGGCTTGGTTGTCGTCAAAATTGTTTCGCAGTTCCTGTAAACGCTGAGTCAGCTGCTTGACTGCTTGGTGGTCGCGACTCATTGTCCGAGTGGCGTCACTCGAACCCATAGCACGAGCAACGGCCGGATAGAGTATTTCTTCTTCCTGGCGAGCGTGGGGGAGAAGGTGGTGATGCAAGAAATTGAGACGCTCGTCGATTTGCGCTGCCAGTTGCTCTGAAGGTACGCGGCCAATAGCTTCGGCAGTTTGCTTCAGCTTATCGATTTCTGGGATCAACTCTTTATGCTCAGTGCGGATTGGTTCCGTGATTCTCATAGACTACCTCCTCGTATACTAGTCATTATAGTATGCACCTCAAGGGGTATTTTACCTATGATCTAGATCACACCTATTCATCAGCGGTTGACCTCTTTGCGAAAAAACGGTACAATAGTTACATAATTAAACAGGTGATAAAGTATGAAACTTATATTCAAGGAAAAAGTAGAAAAACAAGGTAACGTCACGCGCTTCGTCTTCACGCCGGTTGAGCCGACCTCTTGGCAGCCAGGTCAGTACGTACACTATACATTGCCACACGACAACGCGGACGATCGAGGTGATGAGCGCTGGTTTACGATTTCCAGTGCGCCGTTTGAAGGCGATATCTGGATAACGACCAGAATCAACGACCCGGGCAGTACGTTTAAGCAACGTTTGCAGAGTCTAAAACCGGGTGAAACGATTGAGACCGATGCTCCAGAGGGTGATTTTACCCTCGATGACCTCACGAGAGAGTATATTTTCGTCGCGGGCGGCATAGGGATCACGCCATTTCGCTCGATCTTGAACAAATTACATCACGACGGCAAGGAGGTGCGTATAGCACTACTCTACGCTAACCGTGACGAGGCATCGATCGCCTTTAAGGATGAGCTGGAAGCGATCAGTCAGGCTCACCCAGGCTTCACTATTACCTATTTTGAAGGTGACAAGCATATCGATGAAGCAGCGCTCAAGGCTGCGGCTGCCGAGCTGAATGACCCGATCTACTATGTATCTGGTCCGGAGCCGATGGTCGAAGCTTTTGAAGCGACGTTGAAACAGATGGGGGTTGACGAGGTACATGCCAAATTCGACTACTTCCCCGGCTACGAGGCGCCATAATGTTAACCCCAAGAGAGCATAAAAACCTCGAGAATTATATCCAGGGAATCAATGTCAGCCGGATGGCGACGGCCTTTGATGCATTGGGGGAGCCGAACCGCTGCCTGATTTTCCGGGCACTCCTAAAGGAAACTAATGTTACCGTCGGCCAGATGGCGAGTGCGGTCGGTATTTCCGAGTCGCTCGCATCGCAACACTTAAAAGTTTTATCGCAAGCAGAGCTGGTACTGCGCACAAAAAAGGGTAAAAACGTTTACTATCTCATAAACACCAATGATCCGTTGGTAGACGCCCTAAAAAAAGCCGTGGAGGTGTAGACAGAATATTTCTTGACAGCGGGTGTATGATAGAAGTAGAGACGAAGAAGGAGTGAGGATGACTATACTTCATAGCACCGACGGCCTACTGATACACCCTCTTCTTTATGTCGCGGTCGCGCTCCTTGCTCGTCAAGCCCTAGAAGCCTACTCGCCAACGCGCGAGTATTTTTTATGTTTGGTTCCTTATTATCGGTGGGGTGTTTCTAATAGGAGAGATGGCGTAAGGAGGCGGGCATCTCGGCACTCTATGTGATAGTGAGGAAAATAATCCGTTAATAAAAGGAGGAAGTATGGCGGATAGAGCAAGGAGAGTAACAGGAGGTACTACAGACCTCTGGTGGCTTGGTGCCGTCGCGGGAGTCGTCACTATGCTATTCGGCTTGGCAGCGCTGTTTTGGCCAGGGCTGACCCTCACCACGTTCGTCTATTTGTTTAGTGCGTTCGTGTTGGCGTGGGGAGTTATCGCGATTGTACATGGTTTTGTCGATATGACCCGTGCAAATATGATGTGGTGGTTGTCACTCCTCTTTGGCTTTTTCGCCGTCGGCGTGGGAGTCTATCTGGTGCGTCATCCGCTCGTATCGTTCGCTACGCTTATTTTGCTGGTAGGATTTACGCTTATCGTACGTGGTGCGGTAGATGTAGTCACCGGCTTGTTTGGCGCAGCCCGTAACTCAACCGGTCAGACTTTGGCAATGGTTGCCGGGGCACTCGGTGTCGTTGCCGGTGTCTGGTTGCTCACGCAGCCCGAGTCGGCTGGTGTCGCATTTGTCTGGATTGTCGGCTTGTACGCGTTATTGTTTGGGCCACTGATGGTGGCACTGGCGATGGACACGCGTACCGGCGAAGCCTAGTCCACAATCTTTTACTATAAAAAGCTCCCTTCCCGCGGGAGCTTTTTAATTTTAGTATCCTAGAGTGCCTCTACCGCCATATGTAGTGGCGGTGCGATATAGGTCGCAGCTTTCGGTAGGTTACATCCAGTGTCACTTGATTTTTTCATTGTTAGCGGTATAATGAATTTCAAATATGTCAATTGATCATCCCCCCGATTCATTCATGCCCGGTACCGAGACGCTCAACTTGCGTGACCAGCTGCGAGTAAAGACTGCATCGGTTCTTGACGAGCTCGGTAGAAGTCACGATGTTGGACACTGTGGAGCATGGTGGAGTGATCCTTTTAGTGACCGTAGGTTTTCGCTGACTGCGCGTAGTGAGCGATACGACACTGGTGAAGTAAGTTTTCGCTATAAATTACGGGTTCTTGAAAAGTCGAAGCCTACAGTCAGAGATGCGTACGACTACGATTCATTTTTTCCGCAGATATCCAAAGCTGTTACGGTAGATGACAGAGCGGTGCGGAGCCGCTGCTCCGACGAAGATATCGTTACGATGCTCGGCTATCTTGACATTGCTTCGGCCAGCCTCACTCCTGAAGAAAATACGGCGTTTACTGGCATTATGACGGAAGGCGGGATTCGAGACCCGAGGTTTCATATGCAGCTAAAGCGCTTCGCTGCCCGAGCGCTCGACCGGTTCCACCGTTAATCTTCTTGACAAGGCCGGATGTAGACTGCACAGTAGCAGTAAGGATACGTATCTATGGCAGAGCAATACCCATACCATCCCTCCGAACACTACGCGTTTCCGCGCGACCCGATCGAGCAGGCTGAAGAAGAGCTGCGAATATACGACACGCCGTACGAATTTCAAGAGAGCGTGGAGGTTTTAAAGAGCATGTACCAATGGACAGCTTGCTTTAAGTCTTTAGAGCAGTACGCGGTCTATGCCGCCGACCTGCGGCCGGCTCCCCCCGACGGAGTGGCGGTGAGGAGTGGTTTTAATGAAGAATTTTTTAGCGGCGCACTTATGGCAACCCATGTCAATGTTGCACCAGCGCCACCCGGTACTAAACGGGTAATTCTGAACAATAACTTCCTGGCTGGCCTCGATTGGAATCCCGAGAAAGATGCCATAGAACAGAGCATCAAGGAGCGGCTGGACGACTGGGCGGGTGGCGAAACCGACAACTGGGCTGAGTTTTTAGCAGAACAGGATGCACGGTATCAGGCAGTGGCGACCGCCTTGGCAGAGCGTATGTTTGAAGGACGCGAAAACGCCCTGGAGCGTGAGCTCGACTTTCTGGTAGGATTTACCTTCGCTTCCAATATTGTATGGCAGGCCGCTCGTCAAGGTGAGAAATACGTGCGTTAAAAACGTGACCGCCGACGTGTCTGTAGTTGCGGTTATCGCCAAATTCTTTTATTATAATACTTATGACATGGTACTCGATCGAACGCAGCCTCCACGACTACGAAGCGCGCCTACCATCACGTCTAAATGCTGAGGAGCTCGAGGAGCTACGCCTGGCAAACCTCATGTTGCGATGTGAGGGAAACGATCCGCCCGATGCGTACCTTGCGCCGGTTCTCATCAACAACTTGCGGCGCTCGCTCGGCAGCACCAGTTTTACGCTTCTATTTACCGACCAGGATCTGAGACCGGTCGGACAGCCGCAAAAGAGTTTTATGACGCTGGATAATTTCTGGCGACCGTACAACCACCTCGGTATTCCACCAACGGATATTCGTATACGCACCGGCTATTTTATGTCCTACGAAAGCGAGCTTCTTGGCAGCTCACTCATCGAGGCGGAGACACTCGATCTTTCATAGTGCTCGTAAGCTACTACGACGTGATCGCTCCGGCTTGCTCTAGTAGCTGGCCATTTTTCATCAGGTAGGGCTCGGTACAAGCGGCCAAATTGAAGCAGCAGGGGCGACGATGTTTGCCATTTAGCTTCGAAACAGTCTTTTCTATGCGCACGGCGCGAGTTTCCTGGCTCAACGTCGCATTCATCCAACGAATCCATTCCCAGCGCGCCATTGGCGTTATGTCTTTCCACTTGTCTTTGACTTTCTGAGGTGCAACTTTTAGTGCGTCGGCAAAATCCTTTGGCAGTGTTGGCTCCGGCCAGTCTTTATTTATCGTCAGTTCGACCGTCACCATGTCGCCCGACTTCACTCCCGTAGCTTTCTGTAGGTCGTCACTTACACGCATCCAGTGGCTCCAACGTCCGTCTGGCTCGAGTACGGTGGTGAATGCCTGACCGTTTACCCGACCAGTCACGCTGACCTGTCCGCGCGAGGGCAGCTTGACGCTGTCGTCTTTCGGAACCGGCAGGATTAGCCAATCTTTCAGGGTATAGAGTGTCGTTGTGAAGCTGAGTGATATTGTCGTGTTCTTCATGGTCTTAGTATACCTCTTACCCCGGGTACCTGTCTTGTTGCTCGGCTCACCGATAGGCTTTGACTCGGGCGAACCATGCAGGCGGTTACTTTACAGATCGACCATACGGTAGTATAAGTTTGTTATGAGTATTATCACCGGTTTGGAGTTGCAGCCGCGCTTTCCGCATGAAGATTTGAGTGATACCAATGCTGATTTGCTTGAGCTGATGCTGGCGAATCCCGACGTCGTACATCAAGGCCATCTCCAGGGCGAAAGATTCTCTTGGGCATTTCGGGTTGGCCATCCGGCAGCGGTCCGTGGCTCGGGTAGAATTTATGAAAATGATTTACATATTGAAGCGATCGATCATGGTGTGGCAAGTTTCGAAGCCATGGCTATGCTAGTGGGTGCAGAGATAAGTGAAGATGAGTTTACGGTCAATGCAAATGCTGTTGCTTTAGTTTCGCAGCTGAAAGAGTTCAAGCTGCAACACTATCTCGATTTCGCACTCGATTCCTTTCGTGAAGACACGCCACGCGCCGTTGAAGTCGTCAATCTGGCATCGCGCCGCTTTTACGGAGCGCTCACCAGCTATGCACTCCTCGGCGCTGCTATCGCTCGGCAGTTTGAGCTCGATGCCATATAGGGTAGAATCTCCAAACATATCTTTAACGGTGTATTATTGGGACAGATATAAGGCAAAGGAATAGTATGGCAACAGATAATCAATTGAAGACACTTCGAGAAGGCTTAAAAGAGTATAAGCGAAAATATTTGCGAAAAGGCTTTTCAAATCGCAATGAAGCCGACACGAGGATCATGACCAATAGCTTTCTTACTGAGATACTTGGTTACCAAGAGCTCGAGGAGATAAAAACAGAGTATCGAATTAAGTCAGAGTACGCTGATTACGTTATTCAGCTGAAGCGTAAAAAGCATTTTGTGATTGAAGTGAAATCGATAGATCTCGATATAAATGAAAAGCATCTGCGGCAGAGTTTGTCGTACGCAGCCAACGAAGGCATCGACTGGATTTTGCTCATGAACGGAAGGGAAGTTCAGCTTTATAGGGTGAATTTTGGCAAACCGATTTCGACAACTCTCATTTTTAAAATCAATCTAACCGATTCTGATGATTTAAAGAAAGCGCCGGAGCTTCTCTGGAATCTCACTAAAAAAGCTGTCGAGAAAAATGAACTTGAAACGTTTTGGAAAAGAACGAATGCCTTAAATCCTGAGAATCTCTCAAAAATCCTTTACTCAGAAGAAATTGTTAAGCGTTTGCGTAATGATTTGAAAGAGCAAACTGGAATATATTTTCAAATTGAAGACGTTGCGGAATCATTACGCCAGATCATTGTTAAGGAAGTTGAATTTCCGAAGCCACGGCTTCGCACGAAGCGAAAAGCTATCAGGAAAAGCAATCCGGAGCCTGTGACTGAAAGCGTTTTAGACTAGCGATTGGGCTGTTGAGACTCGAGTTTTTAGTTATTATGCAATCGTTTCTATTTCTCGGGGTTTAACTTTTACCCCACCTCTATGGTAACTTAAAATTGGTGCTATACTGAAGGTACATATTAATGGGAGGATAGCTTATGAAAGCTGTATACACCGTCGCATTATTACTCGTAATCATCGGAGGTTTAAACTGGGGCCTCGTCGGATTCTTCGACTACAACCTCGTCGACAGCCTATTTGGCGCTGACTCGGTCGGTGCCCGCGTCGTCTATGCCGTCGTCGGCCTTGCAGCACTCTGGGTACTCATCGACTGGGTCATGGGCATGTCAAAGAAGGAAGGAGCTTAGTACTTCCTAGTTACTTTCACTAAACACCTGTACGAAAAGTGCAGGTGTTTTTATTTGCGGCGCATTCTGGCACTGTTATCACTCGGTGTGAAGCTAAGTGTAGGGCAGAAAATGTTGTTAAGGCAAATGTTAGGTATTTGGCTGGGATGCCCTCTCCTCATATATCTGCGATATTATATTACTAAAATAATCTGCCATATCAATAACTAAGATACAAACAATTGATGCTACTTGGATATAGTAAGATTACTATTTGAATAAGCATTACTAATGTGTATAATGTAAGTATGAACGAGAGAGGGATACAGCTACTTGAAGAAGTTAGTCGCAAGCTGAGTGTAATGATTGCCTTACTTGCTAATCCTATTGAGCCGGGCTCAAAAGTCTTACTGCGAGACCAAATAGTAATGCTTGACAGTTTTGGCCTTAAGCCATCGGAGATTGCCAGTATTCTTAATAAAACGCCAAACCATGTAAGCAAGGAATTAGCAGTTCAGCGGAAAGGTAAGAGATGAACGAAAAACTGTTAACTACAATTTCAAAAAAACTTGATCTTCTAGCAGCACTGCTTCTGGAGAGTCTCTCTGAGCAAAAGAGCAATGCAGAGAAAATCGAGCTTCTCGATAAGTTTGATTTGTCGAACGCTGAAATTGCCACCGTTGCAGGTATGACGGAACCAGCCGTGCGCATGGCACGTAGTCGAATGAAGAAAGGGACCCAGAAATGAACGAGAGCCATAAGATGCTAAAAATTCTTGACGACGTCAAATGGCTGTTGGTGCTACAGCTTCAGCAACAGGGCGTCAAGTCTGCTGAGATTGCTAAAGTACTTGGTGTAGACGCAGCCATTATCAGTCGCAGAGTACCTCGTAACAAAAAGTAGAAATGAGCTATGACAAACTGGAAGCAGGAACAGTCAGCCCTTAGGAATAAGCTTATTCGTGAGCTCAAGATTACTCGTCCCGCCTCATTTGACGAAAAAGTTAATAGGCTTGCACGTAAGAAAAGTATTTCCGCTGCTGCTGCTTTACATATAATCGCAAAGCAGATGGGTAAGAGTGATCAACGCGGATTTCAAAAATTAACACCATCAGAGCAGGAATCCGTGAGGGGCTTTCATTCTAAAACAACGAATCAAACTATGATTAACTCTCCGGGTGCATTTCAAGTTGCTCAAGTAAGTTCGTCTCAAGCTCGCGCTAACACAAGAAGCAATCACAAGTTGTCTACAAAAATTACGGCAGACCCTCAGAAGAGCTGGCACGAAACATGGTGGGGTGCAATATTGATAGCTGTTGTTGCGGGTGCCATTTTGTTAGGGATACAGCTCTGGGTAGTATAAAATAAAGAGGTTATGGCGAATAGCAATCTTACAAGTGCCAAGAAGGCCAAGAGTGATGAGTTTTATACGCAGTGAAATATTATTAAGCAAGCGCAGGGATAAGCGCCAGCTGCTTTTCATCGGCCTCAATAGTGTCTGTCGTGGGGTCTAATGGATCGACGAGCTCGAAGTCGTCGGAAGTTGTGCCGTCCAGCATATGAATAGCGGCGCTTCCCATGTAGTAGCCAAGGTTCACTGGCACTGCGTTACCAATTTGTTTGTATTGCTGAGAAACTGAGCCACTGAACTGCCAGTCATCTGGGAACGTCTGAATGCGTGCATATTCGCGGACATTGAGTGGACGAGTTTCCTCCGGGTGGCAACGCTCGGTCTGTTTTTGAGCCGGGTTGCAAGTCAGAGTCAAACTTGGCTCATCCCACGACAGGCGACGAGCCATACCTGTCTTGCCACCTGTATGGAAATAACTTGCTTTCATATACTCACGCTGAATCTCATCAGAAAGATCGCGCCAGTAGCCGCCTTCTGGGACTTGCTTCATGATCTCGTACTTACGCTCGGAATATTGCTGACCATCACTCTTGGGTCTGTCGCCGATGGCTTCACGAAGTGAAACGGTATAGTCGCGCTCCTTCGGGAAAACAAGTTTGTCAGAAACGTCTTTTCGAACAGCCATGATGATAAGGCGTTCTCGCTTTTGTGGCACGTCTAAGTATTGTGACCGTAAAACTTTATATGCAACGTTATATCCGAGATCTTGTAAAACTTTGACCATTGTTTTGAGCGTTCTACCCTCGTCGTGGTTAAGTAAGCCGCGGACATTTTCTCCAATAGCAACTTTCGGCTGCACCTCCTTTACGGCTCGAGCAAACTCATGAAAGAGCGTGCCGCGTGTATCATCGAAGCCAAGTCGCTTACCGGCATAACTAAATGATTGGCAGGGGAAGCCACCCTCGATAACGTCAACTTTTCCTCGCCACTCACTAAAATCAACTTCATGAATATCTCGACCGTCCACATTCCACTCAGGTTTATTAAGTCGGAGTGTGGCCACTGCGTGCTTGTCGTATTCGTTGAGTAAAACGTGCTTAAAGCCGGCATGCTCAAGACCTAGTGCCGTACCGCCCGCTCCGGCAAATAAATCTATTGCTGTATAGTTTTTGGAGCCATGATTTTGTAGAATTTTGTAGTTGTTGTCGTGCTCTGAGTCGCCAGAAATTTTGCGGTGAATGCGGGTAATTTCATCGAATGAAAATACCCGGTGGTTTAGCTCGTTGCGTCTCGACTTGATAAGCCCCTTCTTTTCCCAGCGACGAATAGTATCGACCGAGACGCCAATTTTTTCAGCGGTTTCTGCGATAGTGTATAAACTGCTCATGGTTCCCCCTGAGTACATTATTGCAGTAACCTTTGCATTATGCAAGGGCTCTTTAAATCTTTTTTATCAACTCAGAGATTTCTTGTCCAAATCCTTCATCAGCAAGCTCTTCAAAACATTTTGTAATGATTCCAAAGGTATTTTTGTAGCCAGAAAGAAAGTCCCAAAACTCATCCTCTACGAAGGCGTCAACGCCATGTTCAAGGACGCCCTTGGTATGAGGGGTATGCGACCAAAAGTTACCTTCAAAAGGATTATAGGGATAAGCTATGCCGCATCTTATATCGAGCGATGGATTTTTACACAGCGCATACGCATACCATTCTAAGATTTGTTTATTAAAGCTTTTAACGCTTCCAAGATTGGGTTGAACTGTCTTTGTATCGTAGGCATACTCAGTGCCATCTTTTCTCAAGCGTATATCTACACCAGTGCCTGATGGTGGGGCAGTGTAGCCCCGGATAAGAGATCGATCGATTTTCCCACATATCTCTCTTAATCTAGCTACACATTGCTTAATAGGTATCCAAGTCAATTTAGATTCTCGTAGGGAAATCAATATTGCTAATTCTGCGGCAAGTTCTTTTGGCATAGGGCTTGGGATTAAGATCTTTTCTGATATGATCTCGAAGCCATTATTTTTTGCAAGCGTCTTTGCTAGCGGTTCCCAGATGGTGGTTCCCATGCTGGTCTCTAACCCGCCTACGATTGATCTGATTTTTCTTTCTTGGGGAATTAAAGCGTCAAGGGGATGCTTGCTGTCGTAGGATTTATGAGAGACGTACTTTAAGATGGAGAGGCGCAGGCTTTCCTTCAACTCATTGTAGATGTCATCATTCATATGTTGTGATTCTCAATATAACTTTAACAGACATATGCCAGCTTTACTATCCATATGAATATTATCTAAGCGAATATAATAAGAGCTATGGCAAAAAAACGCTCTAAACCCATCCACCACGCGGAAGATTTTGGGATCGATGTGACACTTGGAGATATGGATATGTTTCGCTGGTTTTTGTTGTGCTATCTTTTCGTTAGTCCAGAAGACCTTTATCTAAAGCAAACAAACGTCTCACTGCTTCAATACCGAGACGACGCTCATCGTGTAATTGTGTGATATACGCTTCGTCTGCAGGCGTAAGTACGGGCGGTAAATACTTATCGAGGGCTGCGAAGACGTTTGAGTGATCCGCCATGGCAAAAGTACCAAGGGGTACGGAAAGGTGGTAAGCGACATGGCCGCATTGACGCTGCATGAAATAACCGGTTTTTAGGTGAGTGGTGTGATCGGCGATAAAGTCCCAGCTGACACATACTCCTTGGTGGGCCCACACTTCGGATAAGTTCCCGTTTCCGATCGTAACAATGGAAGAGACCGACGGATCGGCCAATACTTCACTAACATTTTCTAGAGTAAAGGCCGGAAATAGGCGAGTGCCAACTCCGTTTGTAGTGAGGGTCTCGGCGATACGATAGGCTTCGTCCTGGAATGCTTGCCGCTCGCGCATGGCAGCCTCGAGATCTTCTGTGCCGGCTTTCTCGTCTGCTAGAGCGCGATCGGAGGCAAGTATAGCTACTACTCCAGACCCACGAGGTACACTGTATGCTTTTTCTTCATGAAGAGTATCCCATTTTCTGAGTGCCCGCTCGAACCGCACTTTGTCATTAGCCATAAAAATATTTTGAATTATTACTTCTGAATGTCAAGAGAAAAGACGAAGTCATTAAGAGTATTTGTATATTTTCCCCGGTAAGATACAATAAGCATATCTATTACGGAAGCAAAAGGGCGTCAATGATATATCTCACTCCGTACAAAAAGAAACAACCAGGCTTTACCATCGTCGAACTTCTCATCGTCATTGTCGTCATTGCTATCTTGGCAGCGATTACGATCGTGGCGTACAACGGCATTCAGCAGCGTGCACGAGATAGCGTCCGCAAAAATGATCTGGCTGCTATCGCAAAAGCTCTGAAACTTTATGCTGTAGATAATAATGGCCCTATGTACAGTGGTAGTGGCTGTGGAGCTAACGGAAACGGAAGCGGCTTCTTTAATTATGAAGACGGAGCTAATCCAGGTTATCCTAAGTCGATGAATGCCTGCCTTAAGGAGGGGGGTTATGTATCAAAAGATATCATTGACCCCAGTGGGTTAAAGAGCTGCGGAGGCGTAACGTGCCACACGTACATGAAATATACTTGCACCATAGGCTCAAGTGTAACAACCTATTTGTACGCTAATCTTGAATCTTTGCCAGCAGCAACAAATGAGACTGACGGAACTTGTTATGCAGCTGGCGATACGGAGCGTGGTATGAATTACGTGGTGAAGGCGGAGTGATGAATAGTAGTCAGCAGCGTGGCTTTACCATTGTTGAACTCCTCATCGTCATTGTGGTGATTGCCATTCTGGCAGCGATCACTATAGTGGCGTATAGCGGCATTCAGCAGCGAGGAAGAGATAGTAATCGAAAGACTAGCGTAGCTGCTATCCAAAAGGCACTTGAATTGTATCATATAGATAATGGCGGTTACCCTACATGTACAGCGAACGTAACCTACGTACCTGGTGGTACTAGGTCGAGTTGCTATACAGACACCGCCGGTTTCATTGGTTCATTGGCGCCAAAATATATTCAGAAAGTGCCTCAGGACCCTACCGGCACAGGTGATTATCGGTTTTACTACATCTGCGGATCCAAGAAACTAACCGACGTTACCTACTCTGGTAGTGCTGATGACAACTATGTCCTCGGTGTGCACTATGAGTCGCAAGGCGGCTCATACGTTGGATCATGGGCACCTGCGAACTACAACTATATCGCCGGAAGTAACAACTAAAATAATAAGCAAAGGATATAAACTATGTTTGAATTCACCGTACCAGTCATCGTGACAAGTATCGTATTATTACTAGTGCGAATCATCATCACGGCTACGTTTTTTAACGAGTCATGGGCAAAGTTCAAAGACATCAAGAAATTTAGTAAAAACGACGGCGTACCTGTGCCGCTAGCGTATTTTGTGGCTACAGCGGAACTGGCAGCGGCGCTTGGCATGTTGACCGGTGTGCTAGCGCAGTGGGCTGGTGTGGGCGTCGTACTACTGATGTGCGGCACACTTTCCTTGCAGATCTTTAAATGGCACAGTCCGTACTGGGCGGCCAAGCGTGGCTGGGAATATGATTTGATCATGCTGGTGCTGGCGGCTATCATCGCCGTATATGGTCCCGGCCAATTCGTATTGTTTTAAAAAAGGGCTACAATAAAACCATGACAAAACAACGAACCGAAGAATTCAAAGTAAGTGGCGAAGACCTGCTGAAAAAAGTAAAAGACATCATCAATGAAGGCAACGTCCGCCGCATCACGGTAAAGAACAAAGAAGGCAAAAGTATTGTTGAACTACCACTAACGATCGGTGTGGTCGGTGCTGCGCTGGCGCCGCTACTAGCTGCTGTCGGTGCGATCGCTGCCCTCGTGACCGAATGTACTATCGTCGTTGAGCGCAACGAAGAATAAACCAAGCAAATTAGAGGTCTGTTGTTGCTCGTAATCTTCACCCAGCTCGTGATGTTGCATTTTCGTAGGAAGTATATATAATCTCTCTATCCAGTGTGGGCTGGAAATCATCTCGTGTCTAGGGAGGCACTAATGGAAGCTACTATCGGCCTTGGCGGCTTGATCGTCGCCGAAGTCGTTATCCTCATGGTCGGTGTGGTGGTCGGATACCGCCTGGCCAGGAGGCGCAACACCATCGCAGTGCGCAGGCGGCTTACCAGCGAGCGAGCCGAACTCCAGGGTTACCGGAACGAGCTAAACAATCGTGAGCACGAGCTCAACGTCCGCGAGGAGTCGCAGTACGCCAGGCAGCTCGAACTCGACAGCCGCGAAGATGGGCTCGACGAACGCGACCGCGACCTAGTGAGCCGCGACGTGGCTGTCTCTCTCGCTGTGCCGGGAGTTGCCTAGACGGCACCTCCTCACGAGATGATACGCCCCACTCTGTACCCTAGCGGTACGGGGTGGGGCATCTCTCATCTTTGAAACTATTTCTGACAAAAGCGCTATACTAAGCAATATGATTGAAGCATTACTCTGGGGAATATTCGCAGCAAGCTCGCTCCTGATCGGAGCTGCCGTCAGTATGAGATGGCGCTTGTCAAAGCGAGTGGTGGGACTCATCATGGCTTTTGGTGTCGGTGTGCTGATCAGTGCCGTGGCGTTTGAGCTGGCCGAAGAGGCATTTAAAACGGCTGGTCCAAGCTTGGGTCTCGCACTTGGCCTGGCGGGCGGTGCGGCGACATTTTTTGTCGGAAATTATTTTATCAATAAACGAGGCGGTCATCGGCGCAAGCGTGTGGGCGGAAATGACAATAGCTCCGGTCTGGCGATCGTGCTCGGCACGGTACTTGACGGTATCCCGGAATCAATCGTCTTGGGGCTGAGTATTGTGCATGGTGGCGCTATTAGTGTCGCAATGCTCGTCGCTGTCTTTATATCTAACTTGCCAGAGGCGATCGGCTCAAGTAGTGGGCTACTAAGGAGTGGCTGGAAAAGGTGGCCGTTACTCGCTATGTGGTGTGGTGTGGTGGGTATCTCTGGCTTGGCGTCGCTCGCCGGCTATGGCATCTTTAAGGAAGCGTCGCCTGACGTGGTTGCCTTTACACTGGCATTTTCGGCTGGAGCCTTGCTGACCATGCTGGCTGACACTATGATGCCGGAAGCATTTGAAGACAGTGGATCGCTCGCTGGTATCGTGACGACACTTGGTTTTGGGGTAGCATTTTGGATCAGTATGTTCGAGTAGGTGTGATACACTAAGACAGTAAATTAATAAATCAGACGTATCCAGAGTGCAGCGAGAGATCTAGCTCGACGACCTGCCGGCAACCAGCTCTATGCCAGGTGCCCCTTCTAGCCAAACAATAATAGTTTGGAAAGATAAGACCAGTAAGGCTCCTTCTTTCCAAAAAAAGGAGTTATTTTTATGTCAAATTATAGAACCGCCGAATCAGTTAGTCCAAAACACCCAGACAAACTGTGCGACCAAATATCGGACGCTATTTTAGATGCCTATCTGGCGGGAGATCCAAATGCTCGTGTTGCGGTGGAAACGGTTGGCGGCCATGGCAAGGTGTTTATCACCGGCGAAGTGACGGCGAATGATCACATAGCAATCGAGCCGATCGTAAAAAAGATTGCCGGTGACGTTGAGCTCGACGTACACCTGGTGAAACAAAGCCCAGAGATCGCTCACGGCGTCGATACTGGCGGAGCAGGCGACCAAGGGATTATGGTCGGGTATGCCTGTAGTGAAACCGAGGAGCTATTGCCGCACGAAACAGTATTATCCCGTAAATTAAACCAATATCTCTATGAAAAATGGCCGTTTGACGGTAAGGCCCAAGTGACGCTGAAAGATGACGTGATCGTGGCCGTGGTTGCCAGCTTTCAAAATGCACCACACGACGAGTTGAGGGCGGCCGTAGAGGAATGGCTGAAAGATAAAAACACGAGTGATACTGTAGCAATTCATGCCAACCCGGCGGGTGACTGGCATCAGGGCGGCTTCGATGCTGATGCCGGCTTGACCGGGCGCAAGCTGGTGGTCGACAACTATGGTCCGCGTATTCCGATTGGTGGTGGTTGCTTCAGCGGTAAAGACCCGAGCAAGGTCGACCGCTCGGCGGCGTACATGGCACGCAAAATCGCGCGCGATTATCTGCAGAAAAAACAGGCGGGTGAAGTCTATGTCTACCTCGCGTATGCCATTGGTTACGATCAGCCGCTCGAAGCGACAGCGGTGGTTGACGGACGGTCGGAAGAAGTAACGGGCTACGATTTGTCGCCGCGTGGTATCATCTCATTTTTGGATCTTAAGCAGCCAATTTACGAGCAAACCGCACGCTATGGCCACTTCGGCCACGCCGATTTCCCGTGGGAAAAGTAGCCAGAAATTGAAAACACCCCCGAAGGGGCGCTTTCAACGTCAACCTTCAGGGGCTTTCATGAGCAGGTGTCACACACGCCGGTAAGCGGAAGTTCAAGTCGGCATGTCGGGCAGACAGGCACCTTGATCTCAACGACTCGTGTGATCGTGATCGTCTTGGTGACCGTGGTGATCGGACAACCCGTATGAGGCGGCCGCCCTACCCGAGTGATGTCACGAGGCCACTTAATCTCGTGGATTGTGAGGCCGAGAGCTTCGGCGATAAGAATCGCTGTCTCAAGCCTAGTATTGAACTCCTCGGGATCGTTCGAGAGGATCCGCTTGACGGTGTTGCAGTTAAGGCCACTCGCTTCAACCAGGTCACGCTTGGACATTCCAAGAATATCCATTGCCTCCTGGACGGTGTAGGTCTTTGTCGTTAGCAACGGGGACCATCTCCTGTTCATGTAGGTACGATGCAATTTGCATCTGGTGAATGATACCATATTTGAGCACAAATGTCAATAGTGCTTGTCTGTTTTTTTAGGTAGAAAAAACGCCGTAAACGGCGTGTATGTAAAGTTTGAGGGAGATGAATTGATCGGGGTGGGGGCTAGCGATGTCGCTGCCCCCACCCATCAGGATCGCCCGGGTTGGATACCGATGCAGATGCACGGTCCACCCTGGCTTCGGTCGTGCTCGAGGTAGAGGCTGCTCTCACGGGCTTTCCGTGAGAGCAGCAACTTCTCGAGACCTTCGTGAACGCTTCCGGCCTTCGGCGCCGGATCTTGGGTTAGCGCGGCGAAGAAGTTGAACCGGTCGATGGGGGCTTCCCTTGCCGGAAAGCCATTGTAGTCGTCGACACGGATAGCGCAGACAACGCCTTCCAACCAGTCGAGCCAATCGCTCGTCTCGGCTTTGGGTAAGCCGAGTTCTTCACTGATGCGCCCAACGAGCTCGGCACGGAGGGTTGTCTCCATGCGCGTGCGAAGTGCCATTTCATCTCCCTCCCAGGAAACCCGAGGTGCTCGGGTAACTGTATATTGTACACTAAAAAAGTATATATGTCAATCGCTGTCAACACGATTTAAGGACGATTCGTAGGTAGTGTACTATACTGAAAAGTACAATGAAACGATTTCTCTTTGCGCTGCTGGGAGCGGTGATCGCGCTCCAGCTTGTCCCGGTGACGGTGTCCGCGGGTGTAAATAACTTTTATATAAGTGATTATGATATAACGTTTCAACTCGGTAAAAATGCCGATGACCGCTCGATACTGACGACGCAAGAAACGATCACAGCGGTGTTTCCACAGACTAATCAAAGCCATGGCCTCGAGCGGGCGATCCCGACACGCTATGACGGCCATACAACCAATCTAAGACTATTATCCGTGAAGGACGAAAATGGCAGTACGCTGCCGTATTCGACCTCAGAGCAAAACGACAATCTCGTCGTACGAATCGGTGAAGGCGACAAGTATGTACACGGAGTGAAGACGTATGTACTGGCGTATCAGCAGCAAGATGTGACGCGCTATTTCGCCGATACTGGACGTGATGAGTTCTACTGGGATGTGAATGGCGACCAATGGGCGGTGCCAATTAAGCGTCTCACGGTACAGGTGTCGATAGATGGGATAATCGCCGCACGCTTGACGGGGGACATGGCATGTTACCAAGGAGCGACGGGAGCTACTGACCGCTGTAGGCTAAAAAATGATAACGGCGTTTTATCGACGTCTGCCGTGAATCTCACCCCTGGCCAAACCGTCACGCTGGCCGTTGGCTTTAAGCCTAGTACCTTTAGCGCGTATCAACCATCACTCTGGGAGCAGCTGGCTACAGTCTGGATGATTATGACAATCCTCACCACGTTCCTTGCGATTAGCCTTGTGACCTGGTGGGGTATTCGCTATTATCGTCAATCAAACCGCGTAGCGGAGCGAAGCACAATCATCCCTGAGTATCTGCCGCCCAAAGATATTAGCGTGACGGCAGCGAGTGCTATTGCTCATGGGGCGAGAGCAACATTCACCGCACAGCTGCTAGACTTTGCGGTGCGGCACTATATCAAGATATACCAGACGGCGGAGAAAAAATGGGCTAGACCGGCTAAATATGAGCTCGAAATAACCAAAGACATCGGTGATTTATCAGTGGAAGAAAAAGATCTATTAAAGGATATTTTCGGTGAGACGGCGGTTGGTACTCGTCTTGAGCTCGAAAGTTTGCGCAGTAACTTCAAAGTGGCAATAAATATGCGCAACAACGCGGAAATTTTGCAGCAGCAAGTACGGGAGGGCTACAAACTGCGCGCTAAAGTAACGGCAAAATCAGCCTGGTTTTATCGAGTCGGCTTTATCACGCTGGGTGCGGCGCTCATCACGCTATCACCGGGGTTATTGATTGCCGCCGCGACCACATTCATACTCGGCTTAACATTGTATCCACTGACCGACAAAGGCTTAGTGCTATATCGATATCTAGAGGGACTAAAGATGTATATAAAAGTGGCCGAAACTGAGCGGTTAAAACTGCTGCAGAGTCCAGAGGGTGCGGCACGACTCGACGTGGTTGTCGATACTAAAAATCCTCATCAGCTCATCAAACTCTACGAGCGAGTCCTGCCGTACGCCGTACTATTCGGCGAGGAGAAGGAGTGGAATAAGCAAATCGGTGCCTACTATGAGTCTGCCAAAATGCAGCCGGACTGGTACGCTGGGCGCGGTGCCTTTAATGCAGTGATGTTCAGCACAGCGATGAGCAACTTTGCCACGGCTGCCAGCTATACGACAGCAAGTAGTTCAAGCGCGGGCGGCAGTGGCGGCGGTGGTTCGGCTGGTGGCGGTGGTGGCGGCGGAGGCGGTGGTGGCTGGTAACACGCTGGGGTGTACTATCCTACGATACCGCCGAACAACGTACCGATATAGTAAGTGATCGCCATAGCGAGCAGTCCGCCAATAATGACGCGTGACATTGCCCGTATGCGTGAAGCACCACCAACAGTCGCACTGAGGTAGCCGGTGATTAGTAGAGCGATAAAGACAGCGACCACGGTGACGGGGATACTGGTGGACCCGGGTGCCAAGATGACGGCGAGAAATGGTACTGCGCCTCCGACGCTAAAGGCAAGAAACGAAGCAATAGCCGCGTGGCTGGGGCTGCTCAGGTCGTCGCCGGTGGTCTCCTTTAATCTACGGGCGCGTACTTCCTCGGCGTCGCGCTGACTGCCGACCGAAACGTATTCACCGACCGCCATAGAGAGGGCACCGGCGACGAGAGCTGCCAAACCGGCGGTGAAAATAGCACTTTTGCTGCTAGTTGCACCCGCGACTCCCATAACGACGCTGGAAGTAGAGACGATGCCGTCGTTGGCGCCGAGGACGGCGGCTCGGAGTTTGTTGAGCGTTGAGTTGGAAATGTGAACTGGCTGATTTTTGTCTGATGAGGTCATGCTTTCATTGTAGCAATTTACTCGAGGTTTTAGTAGGCGGCCTTGTCTCACCTGAGGTATAATAGAGCCATATGCTCGAAACGCTCGTAAAGATTATGGCCGATGGCCTCTTGGTTCCTGTGCTGCTGCTGGGTGGTTGGGCGCTACTATTTCGTGTTCCGAAAGATGGCCGTTACCGAGCCTATTGCCGCATTTTGATGGCGGGGCTGACGGCGTATGTATTTGCCAAACTCATCGGCTCGATCTATCAACCCGAGTTTGAACGCCCGTTTGAGCAATTGGGGTTAGCTGCTGGCGCTTCATTTTTGAATAACCCCGGATTCCCATCTGACCATATTCTCTTTTGTACAACTATCACCCTGGCGGTTTGGTTTGAGACGCGCATGAAGTGGCTGTCGCTCATCTTAGCAATCCTGACCGCTACTGTAGCGGTCGGTCGGGTACTGGCGCTGGTACACACACCAATTGATGTACTTGGGGGTGTCGTAATCGCGAGCCTCGGCGCACTGTGGTACTTGCAACGAGACAGTACTCCAAAACCACGCCATATCAGACACTGGTCAAGGCCGCAAACCAATGCTACAATAAGGCACAAATAACGGGAGAGATATCGTGGCAAAAGTGGTTGAAGTAAGTGATCCACTAGGCACCTGGGCAACGATGAGTTGGCGGTCAATGCTCAATGTTTTTCTAACTGGCATTTTGGTCGGAGTACTAACATACATGCTCTACCTGCTTCTTGAGCGGTTTGTGTTTGAGCCGATCATGTGTCGCGACAGCGTGGCGCTTGCCCGCTGCGAAAGTAAGGACGATTTTGCCAGTATCGTAGCACTAGTACTCGGTTCAATGCTCGGCTTGATCCTAATGGTACGACAACGAGTCTATCGTCCGCTCCTTGCGACGCTTGGTATTTTCCTGTCGTTTTGGACTATTTTTCTGGTACTCATGAACCTCCCGTGGCTCGCGGTGCTTATCATCTCGGTGCTTGCGTTTGGAATCGGCTATGTGCTGTTTGCCTGGCTTGTCCAGCCCGTTAGTCTGGGTCTGAGTTTGGTGATGGTTACGCTAGCGGTGGTGGTGATCAGGATTGTTCTAACAGTCTAGCAGTGATTCGCCTTGCCAGTGCTATAACTTCCGCGGAAGTCTAACACCAGGTCGCCTCGGGAATAAGACCAAGTTCTTATTCCTCTCGGCTCGCTTCGTTATATCAGTCTTCGACTGATGTAACACTGGGTTGTCTCGGATATGAAAGCAAGCTTTCGCATCATTCGACTCGCCAGTGTTATAATCAAGACATGACAGAGACGCTTACGGTAATAGTAGTATTGGTGGTGGTTGTGGTCGGCTTCGGCGCGGTAATATTTTTCATGAACCAGCGCCTAAGAGAACTAAAGAACGCCAGTGCCGTGGAGTTGATGAAAAGTGACGTGACAGAACTGACGCGCTCAATCGGACAATTGCAGCAGGCGATGGGTGACAAGCTCGAGCGTAATAATACTTCTATCCAGCAGACAGTTCAGAAGCAGTTGTCGGAGAGCGCGAAGCTGGTAGCCGACGTGACGCAGCGGCTGGCAAAGCTTGATGAAACGAATCGCCGCGTCGTCGACGTAGCAGATGAACTTAAGACCTTGCAAAACGTACTGTCAAATCCAAAACAGCGCGGTGTACTTGGCGAATTCTATCTGAAGCAGATTCTTGAAAATATGCTGCCACCGGGTGCTTTTGAACTGCAGTATCGTCTGGGTGAGGGCATGGTGGTTGACGCAGTGATCCATCTCGATGATAGGCTGCTGCCGATCGACTCCAAGTTTTCGCTCGAAAATTACAATCGCCTCGTGGAGGCCAAGCCGGCAGAGCGGCCGGCGTTGGAAAAAGCCTTTAAGGATGACTTGAAGAAGCGGATCGACGAAACGGCTAAGTATATCAATGCCAAGAAAGGCACACTGGCGCAGGCATTGATGTTTATTCCGTCCGAAGCGATCTATTATGACCTCCTGGCAAATAAAGTCGGTGCCGGTGGCGTGAATGGTCGCGACCTCATGCAATATGCGGCGGTAGAAAAACGAGTCACGATCGTCGGGCCAAGTACGCTGTCTGCTATGCTACAGATTATTTCTCAAGGGCTCAGTAGCCTGGAGATTCAAAAAGACACCGAGGTCATCCGCAAGAATGTTGAGCAACTTGGTAGGCATATGAATGCTTTCCAAACGTACTTGGTGAAGTTAGGGGGAAGCCTCAGCTCCACCGTCAATCACTTTAATAGTGCGCAGAAAGAACTAACGAAAGTTGACAAGGATGTGGTGAAGATTGCTGGCAGCGCGGAATCAATCGAGCCGCTCCTGCTTGATAAGCCTCGCGAAGAATAAAAAATACTCCGCTCGGTATGGGCGGAGTATTTTCTGTAGGAAGATAATTACCGAGTGGTAACTTCTTTTTTCTGGAGCAGATCGTTTAAACCGAAGCCGATCACACCACCAACCAGTGGAGCGACGACGTAGATAACGATTGGCCAGACTTGCCAGCTGAGTGCCTGGAATGGCGCAGCCAGAGCTGGGTTCAGGATCGCTGTACCACTGACGTACGAAGCAACCGTACGAACCAGGATGAGAGCGACATAGAGTCCACCAGCGTAGGTAAGTGCGTAAGTTACGCCAGACTTGCCAAGCTTTAGGGCACCGGCGACCGCAAAGGCAAAGATGATCGCACCGACTAATTCAGTCGATACAAGTAGCCATTCGCTGTTCTTTGGCAGCTCGGCGGCCGTAAAGAGGCTTGGAGTTGACTGCGCGAGGCCGTTACCTGTATCAGGTACCGCGTTTATAAAGCCGGTCATCATCGCGAAAGCCAGCAGCGCACCCAGGACTTGGGCAACGATGTAGGCGCTCGCGCGGGTTAGGTTAACGCGGCGGGTAGCCAACGCACCAAACGTAACGACTGGGTTCAGGTGGGCACCCGACAGCGCGACGACAAGCAGTACGATCGGGATGAGCGTAAACAGCGTGTAGTTCGGGTCAGCGCTCCAGACGATCAAGCCGATAGCGGCCAGTAGGAACGTACCGATGAACTCAGCCGCTGATGCTGCCATGAGCGGAGCTTTCATAAAGTTTCCGACACTTGTGAAGTAGCTGCGTGGTGATACGGCAGCTGCTCGTGAGGTTACTCTTGTAGTTGATTTTTTGGCGGCGGTCGCAGACTTACGCGGCGTAGACGCGGTCCTTTTTCCAGCCGATGCAGGTTTTTTGGTTGCCATTGGTATATTCCCTCCTTATATAGAAATATGGCTACAGTATAGCACAGCCTTGCCTAGGCGTACAAAATGTTACAATGGGTACATGGCATTATTTATGAACCAGCAGAATGAGCGGACCGAGCTGCAAAAGCGGATCGCCGCGGAACTCGCTGAAAAAGCAAAGAAAAAGGCGCTTGAGCCCGAGCAGAAAAGTCACGATGGTGTCGAGGATTCCGCCTACTTAGAAGGTACCAAGCGTACGACCAGCCTCGCGTGGGTGTGGGTTATGATCTTCCTAGCAGTCATCGTCATCAGTGTCTGGCTTGTGATGAGCGGCAGCTAACGCTATACTCTTTTATAGATGAATTACCAAGATAAGATCAGTGCGGTTCGTGAAAAACTTCTCGGCCGTTACGAAACGCTTGAAGCCAAGGGTGATATCTTGAAAGCTCCGGAGCTGAGAGAACTATTTGGCTTGATACCCTCGCTGGAAGCTGGCGACCGAGCGGCATTTGGTCAAGCGATCAATGCGCTGGCTGGTGAGCTAAAAGAAAAAGTAGCGGCAGAAAACGACAAAGAGGGCGCGCTGCCACCACTCGATGTGACGGCGCCGTTTGATATGAATGCCGGTCTGCCGTCGCTTCTACCGAGTGAACAGGGGACGGTGCACCCGATATCGGCTGAAATCCAAAACATTGCCGACATTTTTTACCGCATGGGCTTTTCGTATTTTTCATCGCGAGAGATCGACGATCAGTACCATATGTTCGAAACATTGAACTTCCCGAAAGGTCACCCGGCGCGCGACGACTATGACACATTCATGACCGAAGAAACCGACAAGGCTGGTGAGGCGCTGGTCGCTCCGGCACACACCAGCACTATGCAGAATCGTATTCTAACCAAGCTGAAGCCAAAGCTTGAAAATGGCGAAGCTATCGCTGGCGTATCGATCGATCGTGTGTTTCGCAACGAAGACCTCGACGCTAGGCACGAACATACTTTCTATCAGTGCGAGGGTGTCTATGTTGCCAAAGGCGTCCATGCCGGTATGCTGGTAGCGACACTGAAAGAGTTTTTGGAAAGCTACTACGAAAAAGAACTCGATGTTCAGATCAACCCGTACTATTTCCCATTTACCGAGCCGAGTTTTGAGTTCTCACTGTCGTGCCCATTTTGCGACCAAAAAGGCTGTCAGGTTTGTAGCTACGAAGGCTGGATTGAGTTGCTCGGCTGCGGTATGATCCACCCGAATGTGCTAAAAGCTGCCGGTATTGATCCGGAAGTTTACACCGGCTTCGCCTGGGGCGTCGGTGTCGACCGCCTCGTCATGATGAAACATGGTATCGAAGACGTCCGACATTTTGAATCGGCAAAATTAGACTTCCTAAGGCAGTTCTAGCGATGAGTACGACGCCAAACACAGCCTTCATCGATGGGCAGAATCTGCATATGGCTACGGCCAAAGCTGAAAAACCGTGGGACATAGATTTTGTAAAGTTTCGACGCTACCTCCGTGAGAAATATCATATTGAAACTGCCTATTTTTTCCTCGGCTATACGATCAATGACCTCGAGGGTTTATACACCAAAATTCAAGAGGCGGGATTTGTGCTGATATTTCGAGAACACAACTCGTTTATGCTCAGCAATAAGAAGGGCAATGTCGATACAGATATAGTATTTCACATCATGAAGCGACTGCATAAGCAGGAGCTCGACGGCAAAGTGGTACTTGTATCAAACGATGGTGACTACAGGCAGCTGGTTGACTTCCTTATTGAAGAGAAGAAGTTTTTAAAAATTCTTCATCCGAGCAAAAAATACGCCTCGAGCTTGTACAAGAAACTAGGTTCAGAATTCTATGACTTTCTCGACCGTCCAGATATAAAAAGCCGACTCATTAAACAAAAAAGAAAGACCTCCTAAAGCAATGAACTTTTCGGATGTCTTTCGTGTTTACTCACTCACAATAGTAGCAAAAATTACGCGAGATGTCAATATGGGGCGAGGGCTATGAGCGTCGAGAAAATAGTTCGAGAGCACGTTGATAAAACGTTGGCTACGATCAGAGAAAAGTATGGAGTCTTCTTGTGTTTTGCGACTACTGAAGGTGTAATAGGGGATAGCCTTGTCGTCGATGGAGGTGTTACATCTCAATGAAAAACGCAATCATATTTCATGGAACGGACTGCTCACCGGACAATAAGTTTTACTGGTACGAATGGTTAAAGAATGAACTAGAGAATCGTGGCTATAAAGTGAGCGTACCGCATTATCCGACGATAAATCACAAAGAGATAGGCATGTTTCTGCCAAAAGTGCTAAAAAATCATCAATTTGATCAAGATACAGTATTGGTTGGACACTCGGCTGGTTCGCCATTAATTCTAAGTATCCTTGAGAATATTGATGTGAAAGTGAAACTGAGCATCCTCGTAGCTGGCTACTCGATGCGGCTGCCTGGCGAAGACAAGGATCCGGTATTGCAGACTGCCTACGACTGGGAAAAAATAAAAAGTAATTCAAGCGATTTTGTATTTATTAATTCTGTAGATGATCCATGGGGTTGTGACGATAAGCAGGGGCGCATTATGTTTGACCATCTGGGCGGCACGCAAATCGTTCGAAACGAGGGACATTTTGGGTCGGAGGGTCAGAATCTACCGTATGTTAAGTTTCCGCTCGTAAGAGATCTTATTTTGGAGTCTGAGTCATGAAAAACGCAATCATCCTCCATGGCCGCCCAGATGAAGACGAATATTACTCGGACAAGTTTTTATCCGCCAGTAACCAACATTGGTTTCCTTGGCTGGCTCAGCAGTTGATGATTCGGGACATATTCGCTGTGACTCCTGAAGTGCAATACTGTTTCCGCCCACGCTATGATGAATGGGTGCGTGAAATAGAACGATATGACATCAATGAGGAAACTCTCGTCGTCGGGCACAGCTGCGGTGGCGGTTTCTGGGTGCGTTACTTGAGTGAACATCCGGAGCTGAAAGTTGCTAAGGCTATCTTAGTCGCACCATGGATAAATCCTGACGATAACCCAGCAAGTGATACGGCGGACTTCTTTAAATTTACAATCGATAAGGCCATCGCTGAGAGATGCTTAGGTGGTATGACTGTCATAGTGTCAGACGATGATGAGGCATCGGTGCTTAAGTCGGTCGATATGATTAAGAGCGCAGCTCCAGAGATTAAACTGAATAATTTCATCGGTAAGGGTCATTTTACTCTTGAAAGCCTCGGCACAACCGAATTCTCTGAGATTCTGGATGAAATTTATATATCTTAATAATCAGAGCTCCGTATGAAGAAAAAGACAAAGAAAAAACTCATCAAGAAAGTAAAGCAGCATCGGCGGATTTTGACACTAGCTGCGACACTTCTCCTCTTATGCGTAGTTGGACTCGTGTATGTCCTATTAAATCCAAATGAAGAAACTGGCACAAAGCGGCTGGTAACTTTTTATGACCGTGGTATGAAAAAAGTCATTGTGACACGTGCCGGGACGGTTGGTGATGCGCTCAATGCGGCAGAGATCACGGTGGATTCGCACGATATCGTTGAACCCTCTCAAGGCAGTAAGCTGATAGACACGTATACGGACGTAATCATTTATCGATCTCGGTTGGTGGCCGTCGTTGATGGTGGCGTCCGTCAAACGGTACTCACGGTAGCACAGTCGCCAAATGCCATCTTGAAGGCGGCTAAGCTAAAGTCGCTCGGACGAAAAGACAAGACGACCTTTCGGGTGGGTGATACGCTAGCTGACGGAGTGTCAGTCGTTTTGGAAGTTGAGCGAGTCAAATTGAAGCCGCGTCGGGTTGCCTTTACGCCGCGACCGGACGCCTTGACTGTATCGAAGGGTGCGCAGGTATTTGTCGACAGTGCGGGCGTGGCACATCGCGAGACCTACTATGACCTGCCGATGAATATTGTGATCGGGACGTGTGGGGCGGGCGGTGCCTATAAAGTCCGAGCCGACGGCGCCAAGGTTGACCAAAGCGGCTACGTACTGGTTGCGGCAAACCTCAGCTCCTATCCTCGCTGCACTATTGTCGAGACCAGCCTCGGACCGGGTAAAGTTTATGATACGGGCGGCTTCGCCCTGAGGCATCCGTACGGGTTCGATCTCGCGACGGATTGGACGAACTATAACGGTCAGTAAAGAAATACGGTATAATTTGAATAGTTATGCGAGTAAGCCTAAACCAAATCAAACAATTTATTGACTTCGAGCTACCGCCCGTCGATGAGCTCGTGAAAAAAATTAATTCTCAGCTCGGTAAGGTTGAGGAAACGATTAATCTCGGTGAACGCTATGAAAAAGCAGTGATTGTAAAGGTTGTTTCTTGCGAAGACCACCCCAATGCAGATCGTCTGCATGTCTGCAGGGTTGACGATGGCGGTGTGGTGCAGGACGTCGAGCGCGATGAAAATGGTCACGTCCAAGTCGTCTGCGGTGCGCCTAATGTCCATACCGATATGTACGCCGTCTGGCTGCCGCCCAGCAGCACGGTACCGGCGAGTTTTGCCGAAAAGGAACCGTTTGTACTCGAAAAGCGCGAAATTCGCGGCGTTATGAGCAACGGTATGTTAGCCGCTGGCGACGAGCTGGCAATCAACAGTGATCACGACGGTATTATTGAAATCGATCCAGACGAGTGGAAGCCGAGCGACGAAGCCGTCAAGCCTGGGGTTAGCTTTGCGAAGCTCTACGGGCTCGATGATCACGTTATCGACATTGAAAACAAAATGTTTACTCATCGGCCGGATCTCTTTGGCCAGCTCGGTGTGGCGCGGGAAATTGCCGGGATTCACCACCAGGCATTTACTAGCCCTGACTGGTACGCAGGCGCACCGGAATTTTCGTCAGCTTCAGGGCTGGAATTTGAGGTTAGTAATAACGCAGATGGCAACGTGCCGCGGCTGATGACGGTCGCCATCAAAGACGTAGTAGTAAAGCCGAGCCCACTCTGGCTACAGTGTGCGCTGATGAGGCTCGGTGCCAAGCCGATCAACAATATCGTCGACGTGACAAACTACATCATGCTGCTCACCGCGCAGCCGGTACACGCCTACGACTACGATAAACTGCGTGGTCACAAGTTGGTTGCGCGAATGGCGCTTCCAGGTGAAGAAGTCACCCTGCTGAATCACAAGCAATACGCGCTCGACGTCACCGACATCGTGATCGCCGACGCCGAAGGTCCGATTGGACTGGCTGGCATTATGGGCGGTGGTGACAGCGAAGTTTCCGACGAAACCAAAAACGTTGTGCTTGAAGTTGCAAACTTCGATATGTATACCATCCGAAAGAGTAGTATGCATCACGGCCTCTTTACTGATGCCTCAAACCGCTTCAATAAAGGCCAGTCGCCGCTACAAAATTCGTACGTAATGAATCTACTAATGACGAGCCTTCGTGACGTGGCCGGCGGTGAGCAGGCGAGTGATGTATTCGATTCCGGCACCGATAGAGTGAATGAACCAATCGCAGGTAGTGTGGACTTTATCAACCAACGGCTTGGACTTGGGCTGTCGGCTTCAGAAATGAGGCAATTACTTGAGAATGTCGAGGTCAAAATAGGCCTTGAAAATGGTATAACAGTTGAGCCACCATTTTGGCGTACCGACATTAGGCTTGCGGAAGATGTGGTTGAAGAAGTCGGCCGGCTGTATGGTTTCGATAAGCTGCCACTCGAGCTGCCGCTGCGAACTATGGCGCCCACCGTAAAAGACGCAATACTTACTATGAAGACGAAGGTACGCGAGTCACTGAGTCGAGCTGGCGCCAATGAGGTATTGACGTATAGCTTTGTACACGAACGCGTGCTAGAACAGTCCGGACAAGATAGCGCACAGGCCTATAGGCTCAGTAACGCGCTGAGCCCCGATCTACAATATTATCGTCTCAGCCTAACACCGAGTCTGCTCGATAAGATCCATATGAATATCAAAGCTGGTCATGATGAATTTGCGTTGTTTGAATTTGGAAAAGCACATCGCAAAGATGATATGGACGACGAAGGTTTGCCGCGTGAGTATGAACGGCTAGCCTTTGTTTATGCGGCGAAAAAATCAAGCGAAACTGCCTACTATAAGGCAAAACATTACCTGGAGACATTGGCGCCGGAAGTCTCGTATATACCGCTGCGTGACTTTTCAATCGAATATCCTATTTTTGATCAACTAGCTCAACCATTTGAACCAGGTAGAGCGGCTGTCGTGATGAGCGGCGAGCACTTTGTCGGCGTTATCGGCGAGTACAAGGCTTCGGTACGGAGAGCCTTCAAGCTACCGGAAACAACCGCCGGATTTGAAATATTCCAGTCGTTCCTAGTCAAGCAGAAGCCTGCAACGTATCAGCCGCTCTCGCGCTTTCCAAGCGTGACGCAAGATATCTCGCTCCGTATCCCGGTAGCTACGACATACGCTGCAGTGTTTGAACTTGCACGGCAAGCCACAAATGAAGCAGCATCCAATCTTCGTTTTGATATATCACCGCTCGCACTATACCAGCCGGAGGGAAGCGATGTAAAAACAGTAACCCTCCGTTTCAAAGTGACCAGTGATAACCGCACACTAAAGGAAGAAGAGGTGAGTAGTGTTGTTGCTGCTGTCGCGGCCGCTGGTAAGGACAAGCTCGGCGCTGAGCGGATATAGCGCATGAAAAATCTGCGGCAGATTATTCGCTATACTTCACATCTCAAACCGTTTTTTGTAATCATCGGTATTATGTCGGTCGTGACGGCACTACTGAATCTTACGACGCCATTTATCGTTAAAGTCGGCACCGACTGGGTCGTGGCGATTGTTGCTGGCAAGGCCGACTTTACACTCGGCCCACTGATCGGTATCGTTGGTGCACTGGTGGCAGTGGCGCTACTGACGACGGTAGCGGGCGATATCGGCGGTTATTTTGGCGACCAAGTATCGATCCGGGCGCGTCGCCAGCTATCGAAGCGCTACTACCAGCATCTGCTAAGCTTGCCGCAACAGTACTACGACGGCGAAATAACGGGCAAAATCATTAATCGTTTGAGCCGTGCTATTGCTGACATCACGCAGTTTCTACAGTTCTTCTCAAATAACTTACTGCAAATGCTGCTGACGATGGCGATTACGATCGGCATCTTGGTCTGGTATAGTTGGCCGCTCGCGGTTCTGTTTCTATTTTTAATTCCTGCCAATCTTTATCTGACCGCTCGTACAAGTGTGAAGTGGCAGAAGCTCGAAACAGAAAAGAATACTCACTTTGACACAGCAAGCGGGCGGTTCGCGGAAGTAGTAAGCCAGATGCGACTGGTCAAAAGTTTCGGTACCGAGAAGCGTGAGCTGACAAAATTTGACGATGAGATGAGCCATATGATCGGACTGACGAAGCGCCAATCACGGTACTGGCATGTGATGAATGCTGAACGCGGTGCAATTTTCGGTGTACTATTTGGAGCAATTTACGGGTTGCTATTTTATGAAACCGCACGCGGTAATTTTACCGTTGGCGACATGGTGATGCTCATCACACTGATCCAGCAAGGTACATTTCCTCTTCGTAATCTTAGCTATTTCGTGGATACGTATCAGCGAGCGGTGGCAAATAGCAAGGATTATATTACCGCAATGAACGAAAAGCCGGAAGAAGGTGAAGCGACAGCAAATATTCTCACCGTGAAAAAAGGCCAGATCGAATACCGTAACGTGGACTTCTCCTACGCGCGCAACAAGCAGGTGCTCCATGACGTTAATTTTAGGTTACCCGCCGGTAAGAAATTGGCTTTGGTGGGTGAAAGTGGTGGTGGCAAGACGACCATTTCGAACCTGCTGATGCGCCTGTACGAGCCGGACGCCGGAGAGGTGCTGATCGACGGACAGCCAGTAATAAACGTCACGCGCGCCAGCGTACGAGCCAGTATTGCGACGGTTTTCCAGGAGGCGCCACTCTTTAGCGGTACGATACGTGAGAATATTACCTATGGCCGACCGGATGCTGCCGATAAAGAGATAGAAGCGGCGGCAAGAATGGCCAACGCACATGAGTTCATTGCCAAATTCCCCGATGGTTACGATACCGAGATCGGCGAGCGAGGCATCAAGCTGAGCGGTGGGCAAAAGCAACGCATCGCCATCGCGCGCGCTATTCTCAAAGATGCACCGATTCTCGTTCTCGACGAAGCGACCAGTAGCCTCGATAGTAAAGCGGAAAAAGTCGTTCAGGAAGCGCTCGACCGACTGATGAAGAACCGCACAACGCTAATCATTGCGCACCGCCTCAGTACTATCGCTCATGTCGATACTATCGTTACTCTGAAAGATGGCCGTGTTGATGAAGTTGGCACGCCGCGTGAGCTTGCGAAAACCGGTGGTATCTACGCCCAATTGCTTGAGCTTCAGTTGGGTACAACCGAAAAGGCAAAAGCCAAGCTGCGTGACTTCGATATTGCGGCATAATTTGCTATACTTATAGCAGTAACGCATAAACTTTAGAGGGAATTATGGCAACGACCACAGCACAGCGGACGGGGATCTGGATTATTGCAATCGTCCTTACGATCGGGACGATCGCCGGCTTCGTCGCGATGATAATCGCACCAAGTAATCAGACGGCCGACGAGCAACGACTCAATACAATATACGCGAAGTATCAAAAAGACTATACCGCCTATCAGAAGGCGACCGAAGCACAGCAGGGTGATCTGGAAAAGAGACAGGCGATACTCTCGGCTAAATACTACGGTGCTTTGAAGGGCTACAGCGACAAGTATGTTGGGACATTTGACAAGGCTACGGCACAGAAAAAACTGACAGTGCAAGAGCTGAGTAAAGGGAGCGGTGTAGCCATCGGCGACAATACGACCTACGCTGCGTACTACATCGGCTGGACGCCAGACGGCAAGGTCTTTGACGGCACATTAGACGGAGCGAAGCTGAAGACGCCATTTATCGTCCGTCCCGGTGGGGTTATCAAGGGCTGGGATGAGGGCACCAAAGGTATGAAGATCGGTGGCGCTCGTCTAATCACCATTCCATCCGAGCAAGCCTATGGCAGCCAGGAAAAAGAGAATATTCCTGCCGATACGCCACTACGCTTCATTGTGCTACCAATCGAAACACTACAAACGATAATCGAACCGGAGATACCGGAAGAACTACTGACAGGAGCAGGATACTAAAATGAACGACAAAAAAGTACGCGACGTTATTATGATCGGTGCTGGTCCGAGTGCACTCGCGGCAGCTGTTTACACAACACGCGAAGATATCGATACAGTCCTGTATGAAAAAGCGGTGGTCGGTGGTATGGCCGCAATTACCGACAAAGTCGATAACTATCCCGGCTTTCCCGATGGGATTGAAGGCATGAAACTAGCCGAACAGTTACAAGCACAAGCAGAGCGTTTTGGTGCCGAGCTTGAGTTTGGTGAAGTATCAGAAATTCGTGATAATGGTGATACAAAAACCGTGATCGTCGATGGCGAGCCAGTCGAAGCTAAAGCAGTGCTTATCGCAACTGGGAGCGACTATAACAAAATTGGCGTGCCAGGCGAAGCCGAATATTATGGTCGCGGTGTACATTACTGTGCAACTTGTGATGGCGCATTCTATCGCGACAAACGGTTGGTCGTGGTTGGCGGCGGTAACTCAGCTGTGCAAGAGGTGATCTTCCTTACTCGTTTCGCAAGCCATATCGATCTACTGGTGCGCAGTACCATAAAAGCTAGTGAAGTCTTGCAGCACGAACTTGAGAAATATGTCAGCGAAGGTAAGGTAACGGTTCACTTGGCGACGCAGACAAAGGAAATTCACGCCACCGATGGCAAAGTCGATAGCGTCATTGCCATACAAGATGGCCAGGAAGTAACCTTTGAGACTGATGGTGTCTTTGTCTTTGTGGGGCTCAATCCAAACACTGGTTTCTTGCAATCAAGCGCCGTTGAACTGGATGAGCAGAGACTGATCAAGACCAATGAATTTTTAGAGACTTCGATGAAAGGTGTCTTTGCGAGCGGCGATGTGCGCAGTGGCGCGACGATGCAGATTGCCAGCGCAGTCGGCGAAGGCGCTAGTGCAGCTCTTGCGATCCGCGAATATCTCGACGGACTCAAGCGACATGCGATTCAAAAAAATTTTCCAGTTGGGAAATAATTCTCGGATCACGCGTTTCCAGTGCAATTTCCTTGGTGCCAAATAACACGCTGCCGGGCATAAAGTTGTGCGAGCCAGTGATGGCAATTTTTTGTCCGTCCGGCATAGTAAAGATCATAAATTTGGCGTGAAGATAGTTTTTGTGACGATAGAGCGTCTTGTGTCCACTCATTAAAATGCCGGTACCGATGATGATCTTGTTCCAGAAATTTGCTGCGACCGGCTTGTTAAAATACAGTCGAGAATTTGTTTTTTTCAGCGCCCGACCGAGTTTACCCGAAGGACAATATTGAGAAACGAGGAGTATCTCCTTTGCTTTACGTGCATAGCGGTAAGATCGTCGATAGATTATTGAGTCAGTCTGCAGGCCGCCATCGAGCAGGACTTTGCTTTTTTTGTCGAAGCTAAAGTCGTGGCTACGGTAGGCAAAGTTTTTGCCGTCGGCTTGAATCATACGATTGAGCTCATCCTTTAGCGTCAGGGCAAGTTGCCGATCTTTTATCTGGAACATATAGTCGGTAAACGACAAGCCGTGGTCGTACGGATTGATACCGCCAAACGAGTAAACCGTATCATCAATGATAAGCGCCTTGGAGTGCGTCCGGCCGGTAAAGGGAAGCAGGCTAAACTGGCCGAGCCAGTTGAACTTAGCACCGGCGGCTTTTAGTTCACGTACCATCTTTGTCTTATCACGTGCTTCACGCGTATAGTATTTAAACGGGATAAAATGACCACTCAATTCACCGTACGTGAAGGTATCAGCAGCGACTTGGACTTTCACGCCGCGTTTGGCAGCATCGATGAGCGCATCGATCAGTTTATCAGTTGCCTTGTCGTCGGTCAGAACCATCGAGACAAATGTAATATGTTCGCGCGCGCGGGCAATATGCTCGGTGGCCGCTGTGATGAACTCATCGGGCAGTAGTAGTTTTGGGCTGGACATAGCTAGAAGCTATTATACGACAATTGTCCGGGTATTTGATACAATAATAACAATAGAACAGTCTACAAAAAGGAGTAATATGGCAGATTTTAATCAAGTTTTGACACCTGGTAGTATTGACGAAGGCACGGTAAACACCGTTGTCGAAATCCCGCAAGGTTCGCGATTGAAAGTGGAGTGGGATCGCGAGCGAGCCGTCTTTATGCTCGACCGTGTCGAGCCAGCAATTTTCGCAAAGCCATGTAACTACGGCTTTATTCCGCAAACGCTTGACGAAGACGGTGACGAACTCGATACGTTGATCATTTGTCCAGAGCCACTAGCGACCGGGGTGTGGCTGGAGGCAAAGATTATTGGCGTCATGAAATTTGAAGACGACGGTGAAGTGGATGACAAGATCGTCGTTGTACCAGCAGACAACCGTGATGATGACCGAATCAATTCGCTTGCCGACATTCCGCAACTTGTCAAACAACTGGAGCACCATTTTACCCACTACAAAGACCTTAAAAAACCAGGCAGTACTATCGTCAAAGGCTGGGGCGACGCTGAAGAAGCAAAGACGATCATTAAAGAGTGCATCGAACGATGGAATAATAAATAAGATCGTGGCAACGAAGCAAGCTGCAAAAGCACTGATCTTCAATCCTGCCGGGCAGGTACTGGTACTACGCCGTAGTGCGACGCATCCGTATGTGCCGTATACGTATGATCTGCCGGGCGGTGAGCTTGAAGCTGGTGAGACTGCAGAGGAAGGCTTGGTCCGCGAGGTAAAAGAAGAAACTCATATTGAGTTACAAAAAAATAAGCTCGTAGAAATTGATCACAACGAATTAGACGCATTTGGCAGGCATTATCATGTCGTATTGTTCGTCGTCGAACTGACACATGATCCAATTGTTACGCTCAGTTCTGAACATGATACCTATGTGTGGCAATCACTTGAAAAAGCAAGGATTGTCGGTGTTGCCTACGAACCAATGATTGAGCGCTATATCCAATTGGGCAAGCAAAGTTAACTTATTTATTTTTTGACTTACGTCGCGTAGCTTTTTCGCGGATGATAGCCGCAGCCTGACTCATCGTTTCGAGTAGGCCCAACTGTTTAAGCTGAGAACGGAGTTTTGTTTTGGCGTGAGAGGTCATGACCAGGTCAAGCCAAGTACGCTTGGCCTGTGGCAGCTTCTTCGTGAGAACCTCCACGATATCGCCGTTGTGGAGCGGCTTATCAAATGGATGGATGTTGCCATTCACTCGGAAGCCGGCGGCGTGCTTGGCGATATCAGTATGAACCGAGTAGGCGAAATCAAGCGGCAGAGCGCCTTCCGGCAGATTGAAGATATCACCTTTGGGCGAATAAACGAACATACGAGAGCCGAACAGATCAACATTGAGCTGGTCGCGCGGCACTTCTTCACCCTCGCGAATCCGGCCGGCGATCTCTTGCAGTTGAGTGATCCATTGCAGCTGCGACGGTAGTTTGTTGGCTTTGGTGTCTTTTCGCTTGGCATAATCTTTGGAATCTTTTTGTTCGTGGTAATGGAAGCTGGCGGCCAGACCACTTTCGGCGTATTCGTGCATAGCTCGTGAGCGGACTTGGAACTCAACGATCTGTTCGCTTGGCGTCAATACGGTGGTGTGAAGACTTTGATAGCCGTTGGTCTTTGGTACGGCAATGTAGTCTTTAATACGGGCGATCATCGGCTGGTACATACTGTGGAGGATGCCGAGCGTACGGTAACATTCCGCCTTGTTCTTGACGATGATGCGCAGTGCCATCAAATCGTAGATATCATCGATGTTGCCGTCGACTTTTTTGAGTTTACGGTGCAGGCTGTAGATACTTTTGACACGGCCGTTGATCTCAAATTCAACACCTTGTTTTTTAAGCTCAACCTCCACTTCCTGACGGACTTTACCGAGCTTACGTGTGCTGCGGCCGAGCCGTTTTTTCAGTAAATTTTGGACGCGTGTAAATTCTTTCTGGTCAAGGTAGCGAAACGCTAGCTCCTCAATTTGCATACGCGGACCACCCATAGCGAGACGGTCGGCCATTGGGGCGAAGACCTCAAGGCTTTCGCGAGCGATCTTTTTCTGCTTTTCGCGCGGCATGTGTTCAAGTGTCTGTAGGTTATGCAAGCGGTCGGCGATCTTGATGATAATGACACGGACGTCTTTGCCGATGGCAATAAGTAGTTTTGACAGGTTATCGGTCGTCTGGGGAAGATAATTCTTAAGGTCCTGCATACCGCTACGTGCTTGGCCGACTTTGGTGACGCCATCGACCAAAAAGGCGACATCAGCACCAAAGAGCGATTCAATCTCCGGCAGTTCAAGCGACGTGTCTTCAACGGTATCGTGTAAGACACCAGCAATGACGGAGTCAATGTCCATCTCCCAATCGATCAGCAACTTGGCCACCGCTAACGGATGCGAAATATACGGCTCACCACTCTTACGTTTTTGGCCTTTATGGGCAATCGTCGCAACATCAATAGCGTGATCGAGTTCGAATACCTCGTTTTCATGGTAATGGGGAGCAGCTGCCTCCAGGACGTCACGCTTCTTCATGGTTCCAGTATAGCAGTTTCCTCCCCGACAACCAGTGGTGTATAATCGAGCGTAGTTAAGCATAAGCAATCTTGTACAAAGGAGTGGATAATGAGCAAGACAAAAATCGCGATTAATGGCTTTGGCCGAATTGGTCGCAATGCATTTAAAATCGCCTTCGAGCGTAGTGATCTCGAGATTGTCGCAATCAACGATCTGACCGACAATAAAACGCTCGCGTACTTGCTGAAATACGATAGCAATTACGGGACGTATGACAAAGAAGTCACCTACAACGACGACGGGCTGGTCGTAGCAGGCAAAAATGTGAAAGTACTTTCGGAGAAAGATCCGACCGCGCTGCCGTGGAAAGATCTGGACGTCGAATTGGTTATCGAATCCACTGGTTTCTTTACTGACCAGGAAGGTGCCGGAAAGCATGTCACCGCTGGTGCCAAGCGGGTTGTTATTAGTGGTCCGACCAAGTCCGATGGCGTTGATACGATCGTACTTGGTGCCAATGACGACAAGGTAGCCGGTGCAACCAAGGTGATTTCCAACGCCAGTTGTACGACCAATAGTCTTGGTGCCGTTATGGCAATCCTCGAGAGTGAGTTTGGTGTCGAAAAATCGCTACTCACTACCGTGCATAGCTATACCGCCAGCCAGAAGCTGCAGGACGCGCCGTCGAAAGATTTGCGCGAAGGCCGCAACGCGGCTGAAAATATCGTGCCAACCTCTACAGGTGCAGCGATTGCCGTTACGAAAGCTTTGCCTGGGCTGGTGGGGAAGTTTGACGGTATCTCGATGCGCGTGCCGACGCCCGTCGTCTCGATTAGCGACATCACAGCGCTACTTGCCAAAGACGTAACGGTTGAAGAGCTAAACAAGGTCTTTATCAAGGCCTCGAAAGAGCCCTTTTTCCAGGGAATCCTGGACGTTAGCGATGAGCCGCTGGTTTCGCGCGATTATATCGGCAACAGCAACTCGGGTATTGTTGATCTTGATTTGACACGTGTGGTCGGTGGTAATCTTGTGAAGATCTGCGTCTGGTACGACAACGAGTGGGGTTACTCCAATCGCTTGGTCGAACTAGTGGCTGATGTTGCGAAGGGTATCAAATAGTAAACCGTGCGTTTACAGATTTAACGCTAATGCTTATACTGATAATATGAAAATCTATCTGGGTGCGGATCATCAAGGGTTTTATCTAAAAGAGAGGCTATTTGCCTACCTGGCAAAGCATGGCTATGATGTCGATGATGTTGGCGGTAAGGAGCTTGACCCGGCGGATGACTTTCCGGAGTTTGCGCAACTGGCGGCGATGAAAATTATTGGCGAAGAAGACAAAGATCCGCGCGCGATTCTGCTCTGCGGTGGTGGTCAAGGTATGGCGATGGCGGCGAATCGCTTTCGCGGTATTCGCGCTGCCGTGATATGGGATGCATTTGAGGCAAAGATGACACGGAATGATAATGACAGCAATGTCCTTTGTTTGCCGGCTCGAGTACTAGAGGACGACGAAGCAGCCTGGCAAGGTATCGTCGAAACGTGGCTCAACACGCCGTTTGCGGGAGCGGCACGTTTCAAGCGTCGCAACATGCAAATCGACGAGGTAGCGTAGTGGCGAGCGTGATTGCGCCGGCAATTCTCGCCGAAAGTACCGATCAATACAAGCAGCTGATGGAGCGTATTCAGGCGTTTGCCGAGCGAGTTCATATTGATATTTGTGACGGAGAGTTTGCGCCTGCTTTTACGGTGGCGGCAAATCAGATATGGTGGCCAGCTAACTGGCAGGCGGATATCCACGCCATGGTGGCGCGTCCGAGCGAACATGTCGATCAGCTGATTGCCCTCAAACCAAGCCTGATTATCTTTCATGCCGAAGTTGCGGAGGATTTAATGCCTATTGTGCAAAAGATCCAGGGAAGTGGTATAAAAGCCGGTGTGGCACTACAGCGTCCGACCGTACCAGCGACCGTTGCCGCTCTAATCCAGAAAGTTGACCATGTCATGCTATTCAGTGGCGACCTCGGGCATTACGGCGGCACAGCCAGCATGATGCAACTCGAAAAGGCACGTCTTGTCCGAGCTATTAAACCGAGCGTCGAGATCGGCTGGGATGGCGGCGTGGTGATAGAGAATGCTTATAGCCTGAGTCAAGGCGGTGTGGACGTACTCAATGTCGGTGGCGCACTGGCACGCAGTAACGACCCGGCTACGACCTATAAAAACCTGGTCGAAGAAGTCAACAAACAGACCGTGATCTAGGGTTAAGTGGTACAATGGGAACAGATATGAGTGGGCAACTTACGATCAAACAGCTAGAAGCCAGGGCGAATACGGTACGTCGCCATATTATTGCTATGCTCGAGGAAGCCGGCAGTGGGCATAGCGCTGGTCCGCTTGGCCTGGCTGATCTGGTAACGACCCTTTACTTTCATGTCATGCGGCTTGACCCAAAGCAGCCTGAATGGGATGAACGAGATTTCTTTTTTCTCTCCAACGGTCACTGCGTGCCGGTACAATACGCCGTGATGGCAGAGGCCGGATATTTTGATACGGCAGAGCTGATGACGCTCCGTAAACTTGGCTCGCGTCTCCAGGGACACCCAGAACGCCTGCGTCTACCGGGTCTTGAAAACACCAGCGGACCGCTCGGCAGTGGTCTTGCTCAGGCGGCTGGCGTAGCATATTCGCTGCAATATCTTGACGATACGCCGCACCGTTTCGTGTACTGTATCACCGGTGATGGCGAACTCGACGAGGGTAATATTTGGGAAGCGGCGATGTTTGCAGGCAAATACAAGCTCAGCCAGCTGATTGTTTTTGTTGACCGCAACAATATTCAGATTGATGGTAACACCGAGGATATCATGCCGCTCGAGGATTTACGCGGCAAATGGGAAAGTTTTGGCTGGCACGTGCAGGAAATCGATGGGCATAATATCGAAAGCATTCTCGATGCAGTTGGCATGGCCAAGGCCATCACTAATCGCCCGAGCGTGGTGATCACGCATACAATTCCCGGTAAAGGTGTCGACTTTATGGAGTATGATTACCATTGGCACGGTATGCCACCAAATCATGAGCAGGCCAAAAAGGCGCTCCAGGAACTGCGAACATTACGAGGCAAGATTGACCATGAGGGACGAGCATGAAGTATCCGTTAGCAAAGAATATTTTGTCGGACGATGTCGAGTATGAACCGATCCGCGCCGGATTTGGCCGTGGACTAAAAAAAGCCGGCGAGCTGGACGAACGGGTTGTTGCACTGTGTGCTGATCTGACGGAAAGTGTCCATATGCATCATTTCGCCGAAGCATTCCCGACGCGTTTTCTGGAAATGGGCGTTGCCGAACAAAACCTGGTAACCGTCGCGAGCGGTCTGGCTCGGGCTGGTAAGATACCGTTTACGGCGAGCTACGCCGCCTTTAGCCCGGGGCGTAACTGGGAGCAGATCAAGACGACTATAGCGATCAACGATCAGCCAGTCAAAATTATCGGCGGCCATGCCGGGCTCTATACCGGTCCAGATGGGGCGACGCACCAGATGCTCGAAGACCTTGCATTGATGCGTGTCATGCCGAATATGGTCGTAATTGCTCCGGGTGATAGCGTTGAAGCGGAAAAAGCGACGCTAGCGATTGCGAAAAACGGCAAACCATCGTACCTACGATCTGTACGCGACAAGTCACCGATATTTAGTACACTTGACTCGCCATTTGAGATTGGCAAAGCCTACGTGCTACGTGAAGGTCGTGACGTGACGTTGTGTGGTACCGGCACGATGACCTATGAGCTGCTGGTGGCAGCCGAAGCGTTGCGAAAACATTCGATTGACGCTGAAGTTGTGCATGTCCCGACACTGAAACCGCTTGATAGCGAAACGATCCTCAGGAGCGTGGAAAAGACTGGACGCGTCGTCACTGCTGAAGAAGCACAGATTATTGGTGGTTTAGGCGGGGCGGTAACCGAGCTCGTCAGTGAATTCTTGCCGTGTCCGGTCAAGCGCCTTGGTGTCGAAGATCGTTATGGTGAGAGCGGTGGTCCGCATGAGCTGATCGAGCACTTCGGGCTGGACGGCAAGAGCTTAGCGCGTAAAATCAAGACATTTGTGGCAGCGGCTCCGCCGTACAGGAAAGGATACTAATACGTGGCACATTCTATCAGACAGATCCGTGACAATACGACTCATGCTCGGCATTTGATGCAGCGAACACGGACACAGCATTTTGCTGTCGGTGCGTTCAATATCGATAACCAGGAAACGTTGATTGCCATTGCACGTGCCGCTCAGAAGCTGAATTCACCAGTGCTGGTGGAAGTGAGTGATGGTGAGGTGGAAGCGATGGGGCTTGAAAATGTTCGCGATCTTGTCGACAACTACAAAAGTGAATATGGCATCGAAGTCTATCTCAACCTCGATCACAGTCCGACGGTTGAAAAGTGTAAACGGGCGATTGATGCGGGCTTCGAATTCATCCATATCGATATCTCTCAGGCGAATCATGATGCCAGTGAAGAAGAAATCATTGCACGTACAAAAGATGTGGTAGAGTATGCCAAGTTCACTGGGGCGCTCGTCGAGAGCGAACCGCATTATTTTGGCGGCTCGTCCAACTTACACGAGGAAAAGATCGACTACGAAGAAATCAAAAAGACATTTAGTACTCCCGCCGGAACGAAGGCGTTTGTCGATGCGACGGGCATCGATACGTTTGCTGCGGCTGTCGGTAACCTTCATGGCAAATATCCGGTGCCGAAGGAACTTGATATCGAGCTTCTCAGAAAGATCCGCGAAGCAACCAACTGCCAGCTTAGCCTTCACGGCGGCTCGGGTACGCCGCTGCATTACTTTGAGGAAGCAGGCAAGATTGGCGTTAGCAAGATCAATATCAACAGTGACATGCGCTACGCTTTTCGCAAGACCCTCGAGCAGGTGCTCGCTGACAATCCAAAGGAGTACGCTGTCGTCAAACTGATGCCGAAAGTCTACGAGGCAGTCCAGGCAGTAGTCGAAGAGAAGATTAACGCCTTTGGTTCAACCGGCAAAGCTGTGAACTAGTGCTACCCGAAGCGCTTAATCTGAAAAGTTCCATGTTCGAGTGATTCGGCGTCCAGCCCAATACTCCGGCGCACAAAGTAGCCTCGTGTTGTAAGGCCACCTCTCTTATCAATAATGCCAAGCCGGTATAAGGTTTGTTGGTCGTAGGGTCCAATTACAATTTCACCGTCACGCCAATCTGTGCTGGTCGCGACATTGTATGCAAATGCACCAAGTATCTCTAGGTAAGTTCTGTTTTGCATCAACTCATCGAGGACCTCATTGTCAGAATCCATCGGTCGATAACATGACTCAGACTTGAAGGCCGATATTTTATTTTGCTCTTGGATTGACTCGGCTGCCATGGTTTAATTGTGCTATTAAACTAGCCGCAGAGCAACCATAAGTGCTATAATTTAGCGTAATGAGTGGGCAAATTCCTCGGATACTATCAGTCGGTGCGGCAGTCCAAGACGTATTTCTTAGCCAGAGCGACGAACTAAAAGCAGTCTGCGAAAATCCGCAGGAGTGTTTCTTAAAGCTAGAGCTCGGCGCCAAAGCCAACGTCAATAAAATCAATTTTAGTACGGGTGGTGGCGCGACAAATGCTGCCGTGACCTTTGCCAGGCAAGGTTTGGACGCAGTATTTATGGGAATGATCGGCCATGATCCAGCTGGCCAGGCGGTACTCGATGATCTCGACCGTGAGGGAGTCGATACCGGTCACGTCAAATACTCCAAGCAGTACAACACCGGTTATTCGGTGCTACTACTCGCGCCAAACGGCGAGCGAACGATCTTGACCTACCGCGGTGCTTCGACACACTATGACAAGGTGCACTTTGGCCTCGGCGATATTACCGCGGATTGGCTGTACGTATCGAGCTTAGCGGGCAGCATGGAGGCACTCGACCACGTTCTCCACCAGGCGAAGCAAAAAAGTATAAAAGTTTTCTTCAATCCTGGTAAAGATGAGTTGAAGCAGCCAACAAAATTAAAAGGTTTGCTTGAGGATATTGATATTCTTTCGGTAAATAAAGAAGAGGCGAAGCAGATTGTTCACGGCGAAACACTAGAAGAGCTTGTCCGGCACCTGCTGCACTACGTACCGGTCGTCATCATTAGTGATGGTCCAAATGGCGTGATGGCTTCAGACGGCACAACAATAATTCGTGCCGGCATGTATCGCGATGTCCGCGTCACCGACCGTACCGGTGCTGGTGATGCTTTCGGGTCAGGCTTTTTGAGTCAGTGGGCTCAAGGGAAAAGTCTGAAAGAGTCAATTATTTTTGCCAGTGCCAACTCGACATCGGTCGTCACAAAGATTGGCGCAAAAGCCGGTATACTGCCACGTGGTACAAGACTGCACGAAATGCCGCTTCAGGAAAGGAAACTCTAGACGATGCCAAGATTTTTAGCCGATCTGCTCGGTACTGACCATCCGCTTTTTACGAGAACGCTCTACGAATTTGAGCAGGCGGCTGGAAATAGCGGCGTCGATACTCGCCTGATTGCTGATATTACCGAGCGTGCCCACAGTATTATGCGTCGTCTTGGCCTCGATCCGGCTGACACGCCTGGCGAAGAGCTGTACCATGCACTCAACGCTAGTGTCCGCGCTGGTCGAGCAGAGCAGCTGCTTCGTGATAGTCACTATGCCCTGCTGCGTTTTAGCGATGGTCTGATATCATTCTGCCTACACGATGTAATCGAAAATGCTCACCATGAGTTACCGTACGAAAAGCGGCTCATCGGCCATGCCCAGCGCCATTTGCGAGCTGAGATCGTTAGGCGCTATGCGGAGCACGACCGAACCGACGACGATATGGTGTATCGTATGGCGAGTCAAGCTGGTCTGAAGCGATCGACCGATGACGAATATCCTGAAGTACAACCATCGTTTTCATCTGCCAAGACGAGCGTGCCGTATGTCCTCGCGGTCGGCGACATTATCACCGATGCATTTATCAAATTGTCCGAGGAGCATGCTGAGGTAACTACCGATGAAAAAGGCTATAAGCTACTCAGCTTTGAACTGGGGGCAAAGCTGCCCTACGACGAAGTCGAAATCATCGAAGCGGTCGAGTGTAGCCCGAATGCGGCCGTGTCGATGACGCGCCTTGGTCTCGAAGTGAGTTTGATGTCGTGGCTGGGCGATGATGAGCCTGGGAAGAGCATGATTCGTTATCTGAAGCAGCAGGGCGTTGGTACGGAGAGCCTGGTGGTCGAGAAGGGCATGAAGTCAAACTATCACTACGTCCTTCGCTATGGGGCTGATCGTACGAAGCTGCAGAAATTTGAGAATTATTCGTATGGATGGCGAGAGCCGGCGAGAAAACCGGATTGGTTGTATCTTGGCGTGCTCGGCGAGCAGACGTGGCCACTTCATGAAGCAATACTTGGCTACCTCTCTGATAATCCGGATATCAAACTGGTCTTTCAACCGGGCATGTACCACTTGATGTGGGGAACTGAGAAGATGAAGCCATTTTATGAACGGGCTGAGATAGTCATAATGAACCGCGAAGAAGCAGCGGAAGTGACAGGCAAAGATCGTGGAGATATTGATGACCTGCTGCAGTCGCTTCATAACCTCGGCGTCTCCGTAGCGGTTGTTACTGATGGTGCCGATGGCGCCTATGCATCTGACAGCCAGAGTCGGCTGTTTATGCCGAATTACCCCGATCCCAAACCGCCACTTGATCGTACTGGTGCCGGTGATGCGTTTGCATCGACTATCGCGGCCGCACTAGCCCTTGGCGAATCACTTGAAACGGCGCTTCGCTGGGCACCGATCAACAGCATGAGCGTGGTGCAGCACATGGGAGCACAAGCTGGATTGCTTCATACCAGTGAGGTCAAAGCGTATTTAGCTAGTGCACCCGCCAACTATAACGCCAAAGACATCGAATAGTCATCTTGTCCTTTACGCGCGTGAAACGCAGCGAGGCGAAAGCCGAGCTTTGACCGGCGGGCAGAGCCCCTCCTCATTATCAATGTGAACAGTACGTTTTGTTGGTCTTGACGAGGCGGATGACTTCGTTGACATCATCGGTAATGGTGTAAATTTGCTCATCACCGGGAGAGATTAAATGATTATCGAGCTGCGAACGATTGATAAAACGGTCAAGGTCATTCCAAAAGTCACTCCCGTAGAGAATAACTGGTGCCCGTTGGGTTTTACCGGTTTCGATCAGCGTCATAATCTCCATCAGTTCGTCCATGGTACCGAAACCACCGGGGAAATAAACATACGCCTCGGCGTACAGTGTCATAGCAATCTTGCGAGGAGCGAAGTGTGAAAAAGAAATCGCTTCGGTGGTATGACTATTCAAGGTCTGTTCATGCGGTAGGGCGATATTAAAGCCGACCGAGTCGCCGCCGGCTTCTTTCGCACCGCGGTTGGCCGCTTCCATGATACCGTGACCACCGCCGGTAATGACAGCATAGCCCTGCTCTGCCAGTTTATGTGCAGTCAGCCGCGCGGCTTCGTAATAGCGATCACCTTCGGGGGTGCGAGCAGAGCCGAAAATCGTGACAGTCTTGTGGTATTTGCGGAGAATATTGTAGCCGGCCTGCAGCTCATCTTCAACATTTCCTAGCCGCATCATGGCGGCTTGAAGAACGATATCTCGCGGTACGCAGACGGAGGTTTCAGTGTTTGGTTTTGGTTGCATAAGCTGCCATTAGTATAGCGTAAGCGTAAAGCTTTACAAAATACATTGTGGAAATAACAAGCCTATGCTTAAATACGAGCAACAACGATAAATAGGAACTAAGAACGTGAAGAAACACGCCACACAAAACGGATCCGCCCATGTCATCATCATCGCCATCTTAGTCATCGTCCTCGTCGGCGCGCTGGGCTGGATATTTTGGCAAAATCTTAAAAGGGATACAACGCCATCGAATACGGAACAAAGCTCAGGTCAACCAAAGAAAACCGAAAAACCAGCGGTAAAACTGCTCGATGGCTCAATCGACAAAGATTTTGGTACGACGTTGACTTTCAAGTATCCCGAGACGTGGCAGTATAAATCCTCCGTAAGCGGCAGCAAGACTGACGGCAACTGGATTGAGGAAATCAGCCTGACGTCACCTTCAAAAAAGTATGTCGTGAGCTATAGAGTAGGTAAAGGTGGCGGCGTCGGCGGAATATGTATCCCAGAGGACACTGGCACTATAGCCGCGACATCGTATCAAATGCTAGATGGCTTCCCTTCGGTAAGTTATGTCGAAATTGGCTACAAAGGCACCCCGACAAACAGTACTCCTGAAGGCGGGTATATCGGGTTGCTGTCAACTAATATCGCAAAAAAACTAAAGCCTGGTGATTCGATTTGTGATATAGGTCTGAATGCCATTAGCCTAAGTGATAGGGATTTTGTACAGACACTTGCCATGAAGATAAACATTAGTGATCCTCCTACAAGTTATGATCAGTTCAAGCCGCTTCTGGGTGGCGAAGAGTATGATCAGGCAAAGGCGATTCTCCTTTCCACAACCCACTAGCACTGCGCTATACTAGAGATAGTGAATAGTTTTAAGCTCGCAACTACTTATCAGCCGACCGGCGATCAGCCGACGGCCATTGCTCAGCTGCTTGAAGGATTAGAAAAAGGTGACCGCGAGCAGACGTTGCTTGGCGTGACGGGTTCTGGAAAGACCTTTACGATGGCGAATATTATCGCCGAGCGTAATGTGCCGACGCTGGTACTGGCGCACAACAAAACGCTAGCAGCGCAGCTATTTAGTGAATTTAAGATGTTTTTCCCTGAGAACGAAGTACACTACTTTGTCAGTTATTTTGACTATTATCAACCGGAGGCCTATATCGCCTCAAGCGATACGTATATTGAGAAAGACTCAAAAATCAATGACGAGATCGACCGGCTGCGCCACGCGGCAACGACCGCGTTGCTTACGAGACGCGACGTCATTATCGTTGCTAGCGTTAGTTGTATCTATGGTATCGGTTCACCCGATACTTATGCCGAGATGTCGATCCACCTAAAGACGGGTGAGCGCCGCCAACAAGATAAATTCCTACGCCTACTAACCGATATCCAGTATCAGCGCAATGACATCGATTTTCATCGCGGTACCTTCCGCGCGAAAGGCGACGTGGTAGACGTTTTTCCGGCGGGAAGCGATGTGGCCTACCGTATCGAATTCTTTGGTGATGAGATCGACCGCATGACGCGGATTGATCCGCTGACGGGTGAGATCCTAGGTGAGCCGACCGAGCTCAGCATTTTTCCGAGCAGTCACTACGTGACACCGAAGGAGAAGCTGGCGCACGCCATCGAAGGTATCAAGCGCGAATTTGATGAGCGTGTGCAATGGTTTGAGTCCCGCAATATGTTGCTCGAGGCGCAGCGCCTGGCGCAGCGCACCAAGTACGATATAGAGATGTTGGAGGAAACAGGGTTTGTCAAAGGTATCGAAAACTATAGCCGGTATCTCACCAATCGTGAGCCCGGTGAACAGCCGGCGACACTACTTGATTATTTCCCTGACGACTGGATGCTATTCGTCGATGAAAGTCACATGACGCTACCTCAGGTACGCGGCATGTACAACGGCGACCGAGCGCGCAAAGAGGTGCTGGTAGAGCATGGCTTTCGCCTGCCGAGTGCACTCGACAACCGGCCGCTACGTTTTGATGAGTTTGACCGCCATCTCAATAAGGCCATTTATGTCTCGGCGACACCAAGTGACTACGAACTGGCACATAGCCCAGAGCCTGCCCAGCAGGTGATTCGTCCGACTGGCCTGCTCGATCCGATGATTGAAGTGCGAAAGACCAAAGGGCAAGTCGATGATTTGATCGCCGAGATTCGTGATCGTAGCGAGAAAAAGCAGCGTGTACTCGTCACGACCCTAACAAAACGAATGGCCGAAGATTTAAGTCAGCATTTGATCGATCTCGATATTAAGACGGCTTATATTCACAGTGAAGTCGACACGCTAGAGCGAAGCGACATTCTACGTGATCTGCGCATGGGTGTCTACGACGTGCTGGTCGGCATCAATCTACTGCGTGAAGGGCTTGACCTGCCGGAAGTGAGCCTGGTAGCGATCATCGATGCCGACAAGGAGGGCTTTCTTAGAAGTGAAAGCGCGCTTATTCAGACTGTCGGTCGTGCCGCTCGTCACGAAGAAGGTACAGTTATCATGTACGCTGATACGATGACTCGCTCTATGGCGGCGGCAATCAGCGAGACGAATCGACGTCGAGCGATCCAAGAAGCCTACAACACCGAACATAATATTACGCCACGTAGTATTGCTAAAGCGATTGACGAAGGTTTGCGAGCGATTATTCCAATGAAAGAAGACGATAAAAAGCCGAAACTTGATCTGAAGAAAATACCCAAGGATGAGTACGATAGTCTAGCCAAAGATTTGACCGGTCAAATGGAATTGGCTAGCGCTAATCTGGAGTTTGAGAAAGCTGCCGAGCTGCGCGATCTCATCGCCGATATTCGCGCCAGACAGTAAAGACTAAGAGAATGTGGGCTGACTCTCGGTTATACCTATTCGACAGACCACTTTCGGTGCGGTCAAAGGATTGTACCGCACCTCACGTTTCGCCTTTAGTCTGTCTCGTAGGTGTAACCGAGAGTCAATGAGGAAGATATGCAGGTAATCTCTCGTTTCGTCGGGCATTTTACGCTACAATAGAGACTATGACGCAAATTTCTCGTGCTACGGTGGTGCAGCTCGCCACTCTGAGCAGCTTGCAGCTCGCCGATGATGAAATCGATGGGCTAGTGACTGACCTTGGCAACATCATTAAATATGTCGAGCAACTCGATGAGCTCGATACGGAAGGCGTAGAGCCGACCTATCAGGTGACTAATCTCGAGAATGTCAGCCGTGAAGACGCTGTGCAGCAGTCGGAGGTAAGCCGACAAACGCTTCTCGCGCTTGCGCCTGAGCAGACGAACAGGCAAATAAAAGTTCCGAAGGTGTTATAGATGCCAACGATTGCCGAAACCTTGAAAAACTCAGCACTTGATAATGTCCGTACGGCGCTTCAGAAAGCGCGTGACAATGAATCGTATCACGCGTTCCTTACGCTTACCGAAGCGCGTGCCTTAGAGCGAGCTAAGCTGGTCGATGAAGGCAAGCTCTCCGGTCGTCTAGCAGGCGTGCCGTTCGTCGTCAAAGATAACTTTCTGGCCTTTGGAGCGCCGACAACGGCCGCCAGCAAGATACTCGAGAACTTTGAAGCGCCGCTCCAAGCTACCGTCGTTGAACGCCTCGAGGCCGAAGGCGCTATTTGTATCGGTAAGGCAAACATGGATGCATTTGCTCACGGCAGTAGCACCGAAAACTCGGCGTTCGGGCCGACGAAGAATGCCACCGACCCCAGTAAGGTTGCCGGAGGTAGCAGTGGTGGTTCCGCAGTGGTCACCGCGCTTGATATCGTACCGTTTGCACTAGGGAGTGATACCGGTGGTTCGATTCGTCAGCCAGCCAGCTTTAACGGTGTGGTCGGTGTCAAGCCAACCTATGGCATGACGAGTCGTTACGGCGTGATCGCGATGGCAAGCAGTACCGATGTGATGGGATGCTTTACGCGCACCGTAGCAGATGCCGAGCTGGTGCTATCGGTCATGGCTGGCCAGGATGCACGTGACATGACGACGCTGCCAGACTACTTCTCACCAATCACCACACTTTCAGAGCCACAACGTATCGGCGTAATTAGAGAATTTATGACCGATGATGTTGACGAAGAAGTACGGCAGCACACGCTTGAGTACATCGAAAGACTGAAAGCTGCCGGCCATATGGTCGAGGAAGTAAGTTTGCCAATCGCAAAATACACGCTTGCTATGTATTACATTATTGTTCCTGCAGAAGTTAGTAGCAACTTGGCACGCTATGACGGCATCCGCTACGGCATCCGTAGTAGTGCCGCCAAGACCTTATCAGAGGTGTACGGTATGAGTCGCGACGCTGGATTTGTACCCGAAAACAAACGTCGCATTATGATCGGTAGTTTTGTACTTTCGAGCGGTTTCTTCGACGCGTACTATTTGAAGGCGCAGAAGGCTCGGACGCTGCTGATTCAAGAACTCAATGCTTTATTTAACGACTATGACTTTCTCCTTAGTCCAACCGTACCATCGCCAGCTTTCGCGTTTGGTGAAAACACCGATGATCCGATCAAGATGTATCTTTCCGATGCGATGACCGTCGGTGCCAGCCTCGCTGGAATCCCTGCGCTTAGTGTACCGGCTGGTCTCACCGAAGCGGGCTTGCCAGTTGGTGTCCAGCTGATGGCGCCGCGGAAAGCAGACGCCTCGTTACTGGCACTGGCAAAAAGCATGGAGGAAAATAATGGATAGCAGTTGGCTGATGGTAACCTTTTTGATTGTAATTCTACTAGTAGGTGGCAGTATCTTGTTCTTAATCGGCTATGGCCGCAAAGGTGGCAGTCAGCTCGATCAGGAGCGTTATCGCCGAAGCTGGCTAACGATTGAGCGCCAACTGGTGCGGCATCAGGAAGCAAGCTTTCATCTGGTGGTACTCAACGCCGACAAGCTACTCGACCAGGCGTTAAAGCAGCGCGGCTTCAAGGGTGAAACGATGGGCGATCGTATGAAAGCTGCTAAACAAAGCTGGACAAGCGCCAATAATATTTGGACAGCGCATAAACTGCGTAACCGTATCGCTCATGAAACCGATGTACGTATTGACTACGACACGGTTCGGCGGGCGTTAGCTGCCTATAAGCAGGCGCTGAAAGACGTAGGGGCTATCTAGTATGAATGACTATGAGATGACGATCGGTATCGAGTGTCACGTACAGCTGGCCACCAAGACCAAGCTGTTTAGCACGGCCGACAACGATGCGCGTGATAAAGAGCCGAACAGTGTGGTTTCACCGGTAGACTATGGTCTCCCTGGCATGCTACCGGTACTAAACCGCGAGGCAGTAACGATGAGCATAAAAGCCGGTAAAGCACTGAATGCTGAGATTGCACGCGTCAGTCGCTTTGACCGTAAGCACTATTTCTATCCGGATCTTCCAAAAGGCTACCAGACAACACAGATGTATCAACCAATCATCTTGGCGGGGTATGTCGATGCACCGCTCGAAAACGGTTCAGTGGTTCGAGTTCGAATTCACCACGCCCATCTTGAGGAAGATGCGGGGAAGCTGACGCACTATGCCGACTACTCACTGGTTGACTTGAACCGCGCCGGTACGCCGCTGATCGAAATTGTTTCGGAGCCGGATATGCACTCAGCGCAGGAAGCGAAAGCGTACGCAAGTGAACTATACCGACTGATGACCTATGCGGGCGTCACGCACGGCAACCTGTATCACGGTAATATGCGCTTTGACGTCAATATATCGGTGGCCAAAAAAGGTGCTACTGAGCTAGGCAAGCGCGCTGAAGTAAAAAATCTAAACAGTTTTCGTAGCGTCGAAAAAGCGGCTGAATATGAATTTAAGCGACAGGTGGAGCTACTGGAAAAAGGCGAGCTTGTCGTACAGGAAACTCGCGGCTGGGACGAAGCGAAACAAAAAACCGTTTCGCAGCGCTCCAAAGAAGAAGCACAGGACTATCGCTATATGCCAGATGCCGACATTCCGCCGATCGTTCTGACCAATGAGGAAACTAAGGCGGTACAGGCAGGGGTGCCAAAGCTCCCCGGTGAATATCGCGAAGAGTTTTTGCGCCTTGGCGTCGATAAATCAGTCATCACTACCGTGCTCGGTAGGCAATTACTCGCCGAGATGGTGTCGCAGGTTCTGGCGCGTGATCAGGCGGCGGCCAAGCGAGTCGCCAACTGGGTAGCCAGTAATCTTACGATAGATGAAGACTTGCAGCTCGAGTCGATCGCGCGCATCGACGATCTCATTGAGCTGGCGCGCATGACTGAAGCAGCTGAGATTTCATCCAACGCAGCCAGCGAGTTATTCAACGATCTGATGAGTGGCGCAACCGATCCGCGCCAATTGGCCGAAGCTAAAGATCTCTTGCAGGTCAGTGATGAAGGCGCGATTGCGGCGATAGTCGATGAAGTGCTAGCTGATCCCGCGAGCCAAAAAGCCGTCGAAGACATAAAAGCTGGTAATGATAAAGCGATCGGCTTCTTGGTGGGGCAGATTATGAAAAAGTCGAAAGGCCAAGCGAACCCCGGCCTCGCGCAAAAGTTAATCAAGGACCGCCTCAACGGATGATGAAGTCCTGGAAACGTATCGAACCGACAACGACGCTGCACGATGGCTGGCGTTCGATTATAGCAAAAACTTTCATCAAAAATGACGGCCAGCAAGCGAAATTTGAAACAATGGTAAAAGAGGGCGTCGAATGCGTCGATATCATTGCCTTGACGCCGGAACATAAAGTGGTAGTGACGTGGCAATTTCGTGTCGGTCCCGAGCAGGTGATGATGGAAGTGCCTGGCGGTATGGTAGAGCCCGGTGAAGCCCCTGAAGAAGCTGCAAAGAGGGAACTACGAGAGGAAACAGGCTATCAAGCTAGCGGCGAGCTCGAATATGTCGGTAAGTTCTATAAAGATCCGTATATTAACGCTACCTACCATCTGTACGTCGCGATGGGCTGCGTGAGAGTCGGCGAACAACAGCTCGACGAAAATGAAGAGGTGGACGTTGCTGAGTTAGCAATAAAGGAATTTTTACGCCTGGCGAAGTCTGAGCAGACAGCTTCGTCGCATATCCCCGCGCTCCTCGTCTATGATAAGCTAAAAGAATTGGAGAAACAGTAATGAAACGACCAACCAAAGCAATTATCCCGGCAGCCGGGTTTGGGACGCGCTTTTTGCCGCAGACCAAGGCAATGCCAAAAGAAATGTTACCGCTCATTGATAAACCAATTATCCAGTACGTGGTCGAAGAGCTGGTCGAGGCCGGGATTCATGACATCATTATCGTCGGCAGTACCAATAAGCGGGCAATCGAAGACCACTTTGACCTCCCGAATGAAGATTTACTGGCAAACTTACGTGCTGGTGGACCAGGAAAACAGCCATATATCGATTTGATCGAAGAGTTGTCAACGATGGCCAACTTCGTCTATGTCCGACAGAAGGGGCCTTACGGTAATGCTACGCCTATCCTCAGTGCTGCTCACTTGCTAAGTCAGGACGAAACATTCATCTATAAATTCGCCGACGACTTTTTCGTTGCCGAACCGAGCTCTACCAAGCAAATGATCGAGACCTACCAGAAGTATGGCGGTGGAGTATTTGCCTGTAAGGCGATTGAACGCGACGACGAATATAGTCAGTATGGTATTGCGGCTGGTGAACAGGCCGAAGACGGGGTACTTAAAATGACCGAAATCGTTGAAAAGCCCGGCAAGGATAACGCACCGTCAAATCTGGCGAGTGTCAGCAACTACTTGTTCCCCGCGAAAATTATCGACTACATCGAAGAAGCGGCAAAAACGCATACTGAGGGTGAGTTTATGTTCCAGCCGATGGTGCAGGCAATGATCAAAGACGGTCACGAATTTTACGCGCGTGAAATCCAAAACGGCAAGTTCTACGACACTGGCGACAAACTGGAATATCTCAAAACAACCCTTGATTTTGGTTTTAATCACCCCGAGATGGGACCAGCGCTGATTGAATACGCCAAAAAACGGTTGAATGAGCGCTAAAGGTTGCGAGATAGACAACAAGCGCGTATACTGGGAGGTACCAACCAATATAGGTAAAGGAGGTGTGTAATGGATCTAGGTAATTGGCTCGGGGCGCTTATTATCGGAGGACTCGCCGGCTGGGTAGCTTCAATGATCATGAAAACCAACGCGTCGATGGGGGTATTTATGAATATCCTCGTCGGTATTATCGGTGCGGTCATCGGTAACTTGCTCCTGCCACTGTTTGGCGCCAGCGGCACGACAGGCTTCAATCTTTGGAGCTTCGTGGTAGCCTTGATTGGTGCAGTTGTCCTGCTCTTTCTGGTCAAGCTCTTTACGGGCAATAAGCCAACGGCTGAATAGCAAAACGGCGTCAAGCCTTGACAAACCTCACCTCATTCCGGGGTGAGGTTTGTCATTGGCGGATTGAGCCAGTATACTAGAAGGGAACGAATCGTTAAGTATAAAGGAACAGCAAAAGACCATGAACGCATTTGAAATCCTCGTCATCATCCTATCGGTATTCTTAGCTCTATTTCTACTGGCAGCCATCATTCTCATGGTACTTATGATACGAGTAACCAGACAGATTCGCCGCGTGACGGCATCGGCGGAACAAACCGCCACGGAGATTGAGTCGGTTGTAAAAAAAGTCAGTAAAGTCACTTCACCTATGCTTCTATTGAAGCTAGTGATGGATCAAGTCAAGAAAAAAACTAAAAAATAACCCTTCCAGAAGGAGAACGATATGGCGAAGAGTAGAACTATTCTCGGTGCAATTGTCGGCGCAGCGGTCGGTATAGTAGCCGGCGTTCTGACAGCTCCAAAAAGCGGTAAGGAAGTCCGTGAAGATCTGAAAGATAAGGCCGGTGACCTAAAGACGAAGGCCAAGTCAACGCGTGATGGCCTGGTCGAAAAGGCAAAAACTGCGGTTGATGAGCTAGGAAAAAGTCGGAAGTAATTTGTATGAAGAAAGTAAAAGAAGTGGCACAGATTACCAATCAGAGTGTCAAAGAAGGCAATGAGCGCGGCGCTCGCCGAGCACTACTCGAAGAATTGTTTTATGACTTCAATCGGTCGCGTGCTCAGGTCTACAAAATGAACTTTATTCGCGGCCTGATGATGGGTATCGGTACAGTTATCGGCGGTACGTTAGGAGTAGCGCTGATCCTCTGGATACTCAGTATGCTTGCACAGGTCGTGCCACCGCTCGGTGACTTCTTTCATGGGGTTAGCCAAACGATCGAAGCTGGCAAACGCTAATTTCACTACACCCCTACTCAGAAAAATTCGCTATACTAAAGGCATATGGGGAATGTGCTGCAGCCGTCTGATTATGTTCATTTGCATAATCACACGCATCATAGTCTGCTCGATGGACTCACGAAGGTCGATGAGCTAGTCGAGAGGGTAAAAGAGCTCGGCATGACGGCTTGTGCTGTCACTGATCACGGTACAATGAGCGGGGTGATTGAATTTTACAAAGCGGCAACCGCCGCCGGGGTCAAGCCGATCATCGGTATTGAGGCCTACGTTGCGGCGCGCTCTCGTTTTGATCGCGATCCCGCCAAAGACAAGGCGCGTTATCATTTGACACTACTGGCAATGAACAACCAGGGGTATAAAAACCTGATGATGCTTTCTTCCAAGGCGAACCTTGAAGGAATGTATTACAAGCCACGGGTTGACCATGAACTACTTGAGCAGTATAACGAAGGCATTATCGTCCTGAGTGGTTGTGCCAGCGGCGAGCTAGGCGAGCACCTAAAACTCGATAACTACGAGGAAGCCAAACGTATCGCCAGCTGGTATAAAAAGGTATTTGGTGACCGCTACTATTTGGAACTGCAAGATCACGGACATCTGGAGTCACCGGCCGCCTGGGAAGTACAGGTAAAGATAAACGCGCATCTTGCCAGACTATCCGAAGAACTTGGCATCGCGCGCGTTGTCACCAGTGATGGGCACTATCTAAGGCACGACGACCAAGAGGCGCATGAGATCCTCCTCTGTGTCGGTACAGCGGCGTATTTATCTGATGAGCGTCGCATGAGCCTTAAAGACTTTGAGCTCCACGTCACAGAGCCGGAAGAAATCATTGCGCGTTGGCAAAAGACCGATCCCGAGGCAATCGCCAATACGCGCCGGATTGCTGACCGCTGCGAGGTGACAATCGAGCTGGGCAATATCTTGATCCCGCGTTTTCCGGTGCCAGACGGCGAAACAGAGAAGTCATACCTCGATAAGCTGGTCTATCGTGGTCTCGCCAGGCGCTACACCGGTATGGATGCTGACGAGGTTGAGGCACTATCAGTCGAAGTTATCCGACCCAAGCTCAGCGAAGAGGTCATTGGACGCCTTGATATGGAGCTTGCAGTACTCGACAAAATGGGGTACAACGGCTATTTCCTAATCGTCCAGGACTTTATCAACTGGGGCAAGTCGCAAGGTATTATCTTTGGTCCAGGTCGTGGCTCGGCGGCAGGTAGTATTATCGCCTATGCACTCAATATTACTGATCTCGACCCGTTAAAGTATGATCTCCTTTTTGAGCGCTTTCTCAACCCGGATCGTATCTCGATGCCCGACATCGATATCGACATCCAGGATACCCGGCGTGGTGAAGTCATCGAATATTGTGCGAATAAGTATGGTTCGGAACGTGTCGCCAATATTGTGACGTTTGGTAAAATGGCGGCCCGGGCGGCGGTACGCGACGTTGCCCGGGTGCTTGAAGTACCCTACGCAGAAAGTGATCGTTTGGCGAAAATGATTCCGCCACCAGTACAGGGTCGGCACATCCCGCTGAAGAAGAGTATTGAAAACGATCCAGACTTACAGCGTGAGTATGAAAACAATCCAACTGCCAAGCGGGTATTTGACTATGCTATTCGGCTAGAGGGGACGATCCGCTCGCATGGCGTCCACGCAGCGGGTGTAGTGATTGCGCCCGATGATATCGTCAATTATACGCCGCTTGAGATGGCACAAAAGGGTGTCATTGCAACGCAGTACCCAATGGTGCCAGTCGAAGAGCTCGGTCTTCTCAAGATGGATTTTCTGGGACTTTCCAACTTAACGATCATCAATAATGCGCTTCGTATCATCAAAAAAGTCTACAAAAACGATATCATTCTCGCTGACATTCCACTCGATGACGCGAAGACCTACGAGCTGTTCCAACGCGGTGATACCACGGGCGTCTTTCAGCTAGAGTCGGCGGGCATGAAACGATATCTACGCGAATTGAAACCGACGGTATTTGAGGATATTATTGCCATGGTAGCGCTTTACCGCCCGGGCCCGATGCAATTTATCAATAGCTTTATTCGCCGTAAGCATGGCGACGAGCAGATCAAATACTTACACGAGGGTATGAAAAACTCGCTCGAGAGTACCTACGGTATTCTCGTCTATCAGGAACAATTTATGCAGATTTCCAAAGAATGGTGCGGTTTCACCGGTGGCCAGGCTGATACGCTGCGTAAGGCGGTGGGTAAGAAGAAGATTGATCTGATGCAAAAGGTAAAGCCGGAGTTTGTCGAGGGTGCGGTGAAACACGGTGGCGCAACGAAAGAGGTCGCCGAGAAATTTTGGGATCAGCTGGAAGAATTCGCCAACTACTGTTTCAACAAATCGCACGCCGCTTGCTATGGCTTGATCTCGTACTGGACTGCGTACCTAAAGTCGCATTATCCGGATGCCTTTATGGCCGCGCTCATGACCAGCGACCAGGATGACATTGAACGGCTGGCGATTGAGATCGCTGAGTGTCGTCATATGGGACTGACGGTTCTTGCACCGGACGTTAACGAATCGTTCGTCGAGTTCGCCGTTGTGCCGGGTGAGCGTACGATCCGCTTTGGTATGGCGGCGGTCAAGGGTGTCGGCGTTGGTGCTGTCGAGGAGATCCTGCGGGCGCGCGAAGACGGAAAATTCGTCAGCGTTGAAGACTTCGCTAAGCGTGTCTCGACCTCGAAGTTCAACAAAAAGGCTTGGGAGTCACTGATTAAATCTGGTGGTTTCGACTCACTCGGTAACCGCTCTGACCTATTATTCAATCTTGAGAGCATCCAGGCGTTTGCCAGCAAGTTGCAAAAGGATGCACTGAGCGGTCAGACCGATCTGTTTGGTGACCTCACTGGCAACAGCGACATTCAACCGAGTGTGACGCTGTCTCAAGCACCGGTACATCATACCGAGCGTGAGCGGCTGACATGGGAGCGAGAACTACTCGGCCTCTACATCAGCGCGCATCCACTTGATAACTATGAAGCGTACTTTAGCGAACAAACGATTCCACTCAGTAGTCTGACGCCGGAAATTGACAATAAAAAAGTGACAGTAGGCGGAATTATCACTTCGGTGCGAACTATTATCACCAAGTCCGGATCGAAGATGGCCTTCGTAGGTATCGAGGACAAGATGGGTGAGTCGGAGATTATTGTCTTCCCCGATCTGTACGGACAGTCGATCAATATTTTACAGCAGGATAAAGTGGTGCGGACGACTGGTAAAGTCAACGCGCGCGATCGTGATGGTAATATAACAACCGAAGCGAAGATTATTGCCGATGAGCTGATCGAAGTCAGTGACAAGGAACTGGCCGAATACGAATCGACTGGCCGAGCTATGAAAACACCGAAAGCAAGTAAAACAAGCGCCGTGACGGTGACAAAGAAGCCGGCGGTTGTCGAGAAGCCGGTCTATGTGCCGGAAACGCCGAAGAACCTGAAGCTGTATGTCCACGTTAAAGACCCTGATGACGATACAAGTCTAATGTTTTTGAAGGAAGAATGCGCGAAACATCCCGGCATCTTCGATATCGTCCTGGTACTCGGCGCCGACAAGAAATCAGCCATTCGCTTGCCATTCCGCGTCGATACAAGTGATAGTCTGGTGGCCGCGCTCATCAAGCAGCTCGGCGAAGATAGCGTCGTTTTGAAGTAATTCTCTTATAATGAATCACACTTCTGCTTACACGCTACGAATAATCAAGCCATCAAAGCATATAGCGCGATACCGGCTGCGACCGATACATTGAAAGATTCTTTTTTCCCAACCATCGGTATCTCGATGATGTTGTCAGCGTGTTTTAGTAGTTCTGGCGCGATGCCATTTACTTCTTCGCCTAGCAGCAAAGCAAACTTTTTGGGTGCGGCTATGTCGCGGAGTGGAGTGCTATTTTCGGCTTGTTCAAGAGCAAGAAGCGGTAGGTCTGGCTGCGCTTTGCGCCACATTTCAAACGTCTCATAATATTCAAAAGGCACCATTGTTTCCGCACCGAGCGCGGTCTTGTGGATCTGGGCGGTGATTTTATCCGCGAGGTGCGGAAGACGTGTGTCAGCTTCACGCTTTGGATACGGTGTGTAGCCGCTACAGATAATCTCATTTATGCCAAAACCTTCAGCTGTTCTAAAAATGGCTCCAACATTGTAGGTCGAGCGGATATTGTGAAGAACCAAAGTGATTTCCGGCATGGACTCTATTGTATCACTATAAAAAGCGTAGGCGGTTTGCTATGATAAGAGTAATGAATGAAGATAAAGTCCAAGCCGAGCGGCGGGAGTACGACGAAAATGCGACCAAGCAGCGGGCAGCGATCCTCGGCGTACCGTATCTTGATACGCGGCCGATCGAAAAAGATTTAGCGCTTGTCGAGGGCGCACTAGAAATTCCTGAGATGTACCAGGGGCGGCTCGTCCCCTTAAAACGCGGCGATGACGACGGACCGTACCGGTTTGGTATTACCACACAGACGCCGCAGTCACTCGTTGAGAAAATGCGTCGTGACTATAACGAACGCGGTGATTCGATCCAGTTTCTGATGATCAGCGGCAGCGGTTTTAAGGCACTCATGAACCGCTATGACCCGCCTAAGGAAATTATTTATGAAGACATTCAGATCGCCAGAGAAGGTGATAGTGATACACTGGCTGAAGTTAGTCGGACGCTAAATTCCGTTGGTACCGATCAAGTATTTGACTATTTAATTGACCAGGCTGACAAGCTCGGTGCGAGCGATATCCATATCGAGAATCAGCGCGAGGTGATACGGGTGCGGATGCGTATCGATGGTGCGCTTCACCCGGTCGCGGAGCTTGGTAAAGACCGCTATCGGGTCATCATGGGCGCGCTCGGATCTCGAGCTAATATCTCGATTGCTGCCGAGGGTTCACAGTCCGGTCATATGCAAAAAGAGATTACGACCGAACAAGGTACGCATCTTTTAAACTTGCGTGTCGAAACCGTGCCAACCATGTATGGCCAAGATGCGGTGCTGCGACTATTTAACTTTGACGAAAGTCTCTTGCAACTTGATCGACTCAATATTCCTGCCAAACAGCGAAAAGAAATCGATGAAATCATCTCGCATCCGCGTGGTATGGTACTGATGGTCGGTCCAACCGGTAGCGGAAAATCCACGACACTCTACAGTATGCTCAATGCGCTCAATACGACCGACCGCAAGATCCTGACACTGGAAGACCCAATCGAATACGGGATTTCCGGTATTTCACAGATCCCCGTCAATACTACGGCAGGTCAAAGCTTTGCCGATGGTCTACGCGCAATCCTTCGGCTTGACCCAGATGTCGTCATGGTCGGTGAGATCCGCGACCAGGATACCGCAAAGACTGCCATCCAGGCCTCGATCACCGGACACTTGGTACTCTCAAGCTTCCATGCCAACTCCTCGGCCGCCGCTTTTAGCCGTATGATCGACCTGATTGGCCAGAACCCTATCTTTTCGACCGCGATTCGCCTGGTGATTGCACAGCGCTTGGTACGTCGGCTGCACGACGAGACGAAGCAGGAGTACGAACCCGATGAAGCGACCAGAAAATGGGTGCGCGAAGTGCTCAGCGATCTTCCCGAATCGGTAGAAAAGCCGGATCTTGATAACTTTAAATTATGGAAACCGGTGCCTTCAGAGGCGACACCGTTTGGCTACAAGGGTCGTATCGTTATCATGGAACAATTGGTTGTTGATGAAGAAATCCAGAAGTTCCTCCGTGGCGACAAGGATGAATTCCACACAGAAATCGTCGAGCAGTCAGCCAAAGAAAACGGCATGGTAACGCTGCTTCAGGCTGGCGTGCTGGCGGCCTTGCGTGGTGAGACGACGCTTGAAGAAGTCAACCGCGTTATCTAGCGAATGACGTCGGCGATTGTTTCGACTAAACCTTCCGTAAAGACGCTTGGAATAATGCAGTCAGCCGTCGGCTCAGCAACCATACTGGCGATTGCTTCGGCGGCAGCAATCTTGTGCTGGTCGGTGATATCGCGAACCTGGTGGTCAAGAGCGCCGCGAAAGATACCCGGGAAGGCGATGGCGTTGTTGACCTGGTTGGGGAAGTCGCTACGACCAGTTGCAATGACGGCAACACCCGCACTATGGGCGTCTTCGGGTAAAATTTCTGGCTTCGGGTTAGCCAGTGCGAAAACGATCGGGTCTTTGGCCATAGTTCTGACAAGCTCTTTTGTAAGGAGACCGGGCTGACTGACGCCGATGAAGACGTCGGCATCGGTTAGGGCATCAGCGAGCGAGCCGTCCTCATCACCGTGGGCGTGTTCAAGCAGTAGCTTCTTTGCACTATTGAGGTCGCTACGAGCATGCGAGACGATACCTTTTGAATCGACCGCCAATATCTTTCCGACGCCGTAGAGTTTAAGAATCTTAATGATCGCCGTGCCGGCCGCGCCCGCTCCAACCACGACGATTTTGCTGGTCGCGAGATCACGGTCTGTCACTTTTGCAGCATTGATGAGGCCAGCAAGCACCACGGTGGCAGTACCATGTTGATCGTCGTGGAAGACAGGGATTGGCAACTCCTTCTTCAGCCGCTCTTCGATCTCAAAGCACTGCGGCGCGGCGATATCTTCCAGGTTGATGGCGCCAAAACTGGGCGCGATGGCCTTGACGACGCTAACGATTTCATCGGGCGTATGAACATCGAGCGTGATCGGAATGCTATCAATACCAGCAAAGTGCTTGAAGAGTAGGCTTTTTCCTTCCATGACTGGCATTGAACCCTTCGGACCGATATTGCCAAGGCCAAGTACTGCCGATCCATCGGAAATAACCGCAACGAGATTGTTCGTCCAGGTATATTCGGGCAATTTACTCGGGTCGTCGGCGATGGCCTTGCTGACGGCTGCGACACCTGGCGTGTAGTAAGCGCTGAGTTTGGTCGTATCGAGCTGTGAGGTGTCGCGTAGGTGAGTGGCTATCTTTCCGCCGTACTGTTTATGTAGGTCAAGAGCGAGTTTGTCGTAGTCCATTACCCCAGTATACCCTTTTAAAACCGCGAGTTCTATGCTACAATTTACAACTAGATTAGCAATATAAACGATTAAGGTGAGAAATTAGATGAGTTTTGCATTGATCCAGAAGGTGAACGACGCCCAAAAAAAGGCGGCGGTTGTCGATACCCGAAGTGGTGACACGGTTCGTGTCCACCAGAAGATTAAAGAAGGTGCTAAAGAGCGTATCCAGATCTTTGAGGGTGTGGTCATCCGTACCGACAATAAAAACCAGCACACCTCGCGTATCACGGTACGCAAAGTGACCAGTGGTGTCGGCGTGGAAAAAAGCTTCCTGTTGCATAGCCCGCTAGTAGAGAAAGTCGAAATTGTTCGTCGCTCGAAGGTGCGCCGCAATTACCTTAGTTTTCTACGACAGCGCTCAGGTAAGAGTGCACGTCTCAGTGCAGTTAATTTCGACCGTGAAGGTGTCAACGACATTCGTGACCCGCACGCCGAGGCCGAAGAAGCGCGCCTGAAGGAAGAAGCCAAGCAAGCCGCTGAAGCGAAAGCCGCCGAAAAAGAAGCTGAAGAGGCCGAACTCGTCAAAAAGCAGGCGGAAGTCGAAGCTCGTCACGAAGAAACCAAATAGATCTCTGAAGGAAATCAAAATACGCCCCCTAGATGGGGCGTATTTTTTAGCGTATGCTGGAAAGTATGATACTTGGCATCGATGAGGTAGGTCGTGGACCCTGGGCTGGTCCATTGGTGGTCGGAGCAGTGGTGTTGGGCTGTGATATCGATGGGTTGACTGACAGCAAGAAGCTCTCGGCAAAGCGGCGTACCGAACTCGCCCTGGAAATTCGTGAAAAGGCAGCTGGCGTTGGCCTTGGCTGGGTGCGTGCTGATGAGATCGACACGCTAGGCCTGAGCCAGGCGCTAGCGCTAGCGTGTCAACGCGCTGTACAGGCAGTCGACACGCTAGGGGTAGCGTATCATGAAATTATTCTCGATGGGACGGTTAACTTTTTAAAAGACACCCCAAAAGGGCGCTACGTGACGACACTCAAAAAAGCAGACCTACTGATAGCAGCCGTTAGTGCAGCCAGTATCGTCGCCAAGGTCGCCCGTGATGAATATATGGTGCAGCAGGCAGAGCTATATCCGGATTACGGCTTTGCCTCGCACGTTGGCTACGGTACTGCTATACATCGTGCGGCGATAGAGAAATACGGGGTAACGCCCTTGCATCGACTCAGCTTTGCGCCACTTGCAAAGTACAATAAACGTATCAAGCCCGCGAGTACCCAAACTGTTGCCGCGTCAGAGAGACATTCATCAAAAGAGATTGGTGATGCGGCTGAAACTCTGGTGACGGACGAATTACGCAAGCGGGGGTATGAGGTTCTTGCCAGGAACTGGAAAACAAAGTTCTGCGAAATCGATATCGTAGCGAGAAAGAATGACACAGTTTATTTTGTCGAAGTTAAGCATCGTAAAAATATCGTACGCGGCGGTGGACTAGCGGCAATCACGGCAAAAAAGTTGCGTCAGATGAAATTTGCGGCTGAGGCATACCTGACAAGATTTGCGCCGGAGGCAAACGCGCTTCTAATGGTAGCGACTACGGTCGGTGTGTCGCCGGTAATTGAAGAACTACTCGAGATCGAATAAGGCTCGCCGAACGGCAGCTGCGTCACGGTCAATCAGCTCAACACGAGCTGCGATCTCGGCGATGCCGAGCTGGATGACACGCTTTAAGGCTGGGATGCTTTGCATGGGGGCAAAGAACGCTTGGTAATCTTCGAGCTGCTCTTGCGTAATAAGACCCGTGGCAGCGTAGCGCGGGAAATCATCAAAGCTTTTATCGCCGGCGTAGGTTGTCTCAATCCATTCCCAATTCTCTTTCATCCACTGCCAGGTGGCGACGCGTGATTCGCGGCCACGGATGAGGGAAACGAACCAACGGAAGACATCTTGCGCGCGAACGATGGAAGGATCTTTTATGGTCAGTAGTAGTTTTTGGATGGTTTTGGGATTACGCGTACTGGTGATACCGGCACAAATATCCATTTGCAAATCGCTTGATGGCGTCGTGCGATACCGTTCAATAAGCGAGTCGATCAGCTCCGGTGTTTCAAAATGACGCACCTCACTTGCGGTGATTAGACTGCGAAGTTCAGGATCAATGGTATCGACTCCAGCCCGAAAGAGTGTGTGAGCTTTGTCGATTGCACTCTTTTCTTCGCCGTAGAGCGTCATGCTGAGGATAATAGCGCGGAGTTTGCTATCGGTTTCAGGTTCAGCCTCTTCCGCCTGCCAGCCGAGCCGTTTATATTCACGCTCGGCAATGTGGCGCGAAAGTTCGCGTAAGCTCGTTTCAGCTTCTTTGTCGGTCTCGACAAATTTCTTAAGCTCGCCAAGCGCAAGCGCAATAATATCCCAGACACTTTCGACCTGTTCATGTTTGTAGGCTTCAAGTAGTGGAATCAGTTCAGCGCTGGGACTGATCGCGCCACGCGCCAGCATGGTCTGTTCGTGCAGTAGCTGCAAACGGTCGATCGCTTCAAGCGAGCCGATACGAACCTGCTCGACGAGCGCAGTTAAATAGTCAGTCGGATAATGCGTGATAAAGTGCGCCGTGTCGCCGACGTTCAGGCGCTCACCGGGTTCGATAGTGGTAGCGAGCAAGCTCGTTTCCATGAGTGGTGGCATGACCGATGAGCTGGCTCCAAGCGGGATTGGCCACCGTCTGTTGCTTGCTTGGTGAGTCCCGACGAAAAACTGCTCCTGGCGAAGCCCATTTTCTTCGACGTGAACGACGGGATAGCCGGGTTGGGAAATCCAATCATTCATGAAGCCAGCGATATCTTTGCCACTTGCCGTTGATAATTCGTGCCACAAATCGTCACCTTCAGTGTTTTGATAGGCATATTTTTTAAAATAACTTTGCAATCCGGCGCGAAAGGCATCGTGACCGATATAATGCTGCAACATACGCAGCAGACGCCCACCCTTGGCATAGACGATGGCGCCGTCAAACAATGTACTGATTTCATCAGGGTGGTTAACTTCGGTCTGTACAGCCTGTACGCCATCTAGCGCGTCGCGTCTGAGCGCCATGATTGTTTCACTGGAAGAATAATCAAGCCAAATATTCCACTCTGGGTGGAGCGCGTCAACAGCGATGTATTCCATGAGGTTGGCAAAACTCTCGTTGAGCCATAAGTTATTCCACCACTTCATGGTGACGAGGTTACCGAACCATTGGTGGCTCAGTTCGTGAGCGACTACCATGGCGATATAGCGCCGGTTCGAAATACTAGTGGTTTTCGGGTCAGCTAGAAGAGCAACCTCGCGGTACGTAATTAGTCCCCAGTTCTCCATGGCACCGGACGAAAGGTCCGGCAATGCTACGTGGTCGGATTTTGGCAGAGGGTAGGCGACGCCGAAGTATTCATCGAAGAAATCAATCGTTCGTGTTGCGAATTGAAGCGCGAAGTCGAGACTTTCCGAACTTTGGGCGGGTGTCGCCCAAACGTTCACTTCGACGCCACTTTTTGTCTTGGCAGTTTTTTTATGCAGCTCACCGACAACCCAGGCGAGCAGATAGCTACTCATGCGCGGCGTCCGCTCAAAAGTAGTGACGAGTTTGCCGTCCTCAGTGCGCTGCTGCCTCACTGGCATATTACCGAGTACGGTGACGCCCTTCTCAGTGGTTAGGGTGACGTCGTAGATCGCCTTCGCTTCTGGTTCGTCAACGCAAGGAAAGACTTCGCGCGCATGATGGCTTTCAAATTGCGTTGCGATCAGCTGCTTCTTTTTGCCACCATGCTCGAAGTTGCATGGGTACATGCCGTGCATGGCGTCGGTAATTATGCCACTGAACCCAAGCACTGCAATGTGCTTGCCTGGCTTTATCTCTGGCTGCTTGAGTAGTAACTCGTCATTCTCAGTCTGGGTCCAGGTCGCTGTCTTGCCGTCGATAACGACGGTCTTGATCGTCAAACTTTTGGCGTGAAGGCGCAGTTCATTTTCAACGTGTGAGATACCGTTTATTGTGACGGTGCCGGTGAATGTTTTGTTGGTGCGGTCAATCTCGAGTGAAAGTTGATACTGTTCGGGCGTGAAGTTTTGAATGAGGCGTGATACAGTCTGCATGTTCATCCATTATACTACGTAGCATGACTCACTCCTACCGTAGGCGTCAGCTTGTATTCGTTTTTGTTTTGTTGCTCGCGCTTGCGATACCTGTTTCGCAGACGGATGTAGGGCAGCCGACAAAAGACGTCCATCACCAGACCTCGTCTGTCCAAATCGCTCGGCAGCAATTGGAGCAACTGGAGATAAAGGGGCGGGCACCAAGAACCGACTATAGCCGTGATCAGTTCGGAGGGGATTGGCAGATGACTGGCGGCTGTGACACACGCAATCGAATTTTGCTACGAGACCTGAAGAACCCACAGGTAAATAGCGACTGTGAAGTGCTCTCGGGTATACTTCAGGATCCTTATGCCGGTAAAATAATCAATTTCCAGCGTGGTTCCGACACGAGCGTAGCTGTTCAGATAGATCATATTGTAGCGGTGAGCGATGCCTGGCAAAAAGGTGCACAACAACTAAACTATGTGCAGCGGAAGGCATTTTATAATGATCCACTCAATCTTTTGGCCGTTGACGGTCTAGCCAATGAGCAAAAGTCAGATGGTGACGCCGCAACCTGGCTGCCGCCAAATAAATCGTTTCGTTGTCAGTACATTTCACGCCAAATCGCCGTTAAAGCAAAATATCACTTATGGGTTACAGAAGGCGAAAAGCAGGTAATTGCCAGTATTCTAGCTCGATGCCAATAACAACGGTGAAAGACGATCTTTAACAGGCCTTATAGTATAGATAAAAAAGGTCTATAAAAACTAGCCTGCATCATTGCATTTCTTAACAATATTGCTTATATTTAAAGTGGTATGGCAAAAACACTAAAACAACAACGCATTAATCGTTTCCTCCCCGCCTTCACCCTTGTCGAACTCACCATCGTCGTCATCGTCATCGGCCTCCTGGCTGGCCTGGTCTCTCTCTCAGCCGCATCAATCCAAAAGAGCAGCCGCGATACTGCCCGTGACGCTAACGTCAAGATTCTCTCGACCGCTCTAGAAAAGTACTACCGTGAAAACGGTGAATACCCCTCAGTTGCTCTTATGACCAGCCAAGACGTGGCAACCCTCAGACAAAAGCTCGGTGTCGTTAGTGCCAACACCTTCAAACTCCCCCTGGCGGACGACGCCACCAAGAACTCCATCGTCACCAGTAGTCCTAGCCCCACCCGGCTGCTCTACAGTGCCAACACCACCAACAGTACCAAAAACACCCAGTGCCAGACCAGCCTGACTGGCTACTGTGATGGCTACCAGCTCCAATACCAGAAAGAAAGCGACAACAGTATCGTCATCGCCAAAAGCCTGCACGATACCTTCACGCCAGTCGCCGGTACCGCCACCTGTGCCGCCGGTGAAACCCAAAGCGGCAATACCTGTACCAAAACCTACGCTGCTACCTACCAGAGCGGCACTTACAGCTGCCCGAGTGGTGGCACATTGAGTGGTACGACGTGTACGAGTACGTATGCAGCGAGTTATCAAAGTTCGGGCGTGTATACTTGTCCGAGCGGTGGTACCCTAAGTGGCACAACATGCAACTCCTCGACGCCAGCTACGTATACGGCCGGATATTATTCCTGTCCTAGCGGTGGAGCATTATCGGGCGATAAATGTGAAGTGAGTGCTACTGCTACAACGACCTATAGCTGTGCACATCCCAATTACGACACTCTCAATCAATTTAATAACTGTCGCCATGATCGGCCAAACTACACTACTCAATCTGGCTGTGAAGCAGCCGGCTATAATTGGGGTGGATCCAACTGTTATAATATGCACGAGGCTACTGCTACGACAACCTACAGCTGCCCAAGTGGATACACCTATAACGGCGTATGTTACAAGTCTGCCACCTATACATCCGGATATTACAGCTGCCCAAGTGGGGGTACTCTAGTAGGCACTAACTGTCAGAGTTCATACCCTGCCACATATAGTAGCGGGGGGTATTATTGCCCGAATGGCGGTACCTTGAGCGGCACTACTTGTAGCTATAATGCGGCTACGACACCGACGTGCCCAAGTGGCTGGAGTGGGCCAACCAACGAGACGTGCACATCGACTGTTGGTTCAAACACAAAAACAGGCTGTCCAGCAGGCTATACTCAGACGGGGTCAGGAAGCCCATTCCCTGATAGCATTACTTGCACTAAAACCCAGCCAGCTACTTACCCTTACTCGTGCCCTAACGGTGGTACCCTGAGCGGTTCAACCTGTAGCTATAGCGCATCGTACAGTAGTGGCGGCGGTTATTACTACTGTCCGAGTGGTGGCAATCTGAGCGGCTCAACGTGTACTACTAGCTACGCTGCCACTCAAGATGGTGGATATTACTACTGTGCCGATGGCGGAACACTCAGTGGTACAACCTGTACGTACACCTATACTTTGCCGTAACTAGTATTTGTCTGAACTAAAACCATCTGCTATACTAACTGTAGTACATTACATTCCGGCCGCTTCGGTCGGATTTTTTCATAAAACGAAAGGATGAACGTATGGATGAACTAAACGTAAAACAGCTGGCGCTGGCGATGCGAACGATTGCTGAAGAGAAGAACCTGCCGGAAGAGACGGTACTAAGTATCATTGAACAGGCAATTGCTGCGGCTTGGCGCCGTGATAACGGTGAACGAGATCAGGACGTACGAGCAGAGTTAAATATCAATACCGGTACAGCCAAAGTATTCGTACAGCGTGAAGTTGTCGAAGCCGTGGGGGCAGATGCAGTCGAGATTAGTCTGGAAGAAGCTAAGAAAATAAAGTCAGATGCCCAGCTGGGCGATATCGTTGAGGAAGCGCATGAAGTGACGAGCTTTGGCCGCGTAGCAGCTCAGACGGCCAAGCAGGTAGTCTTGCAGCGTCTCCGTGAAGCTGAACGTGAGATTGTACTTGAGGAATATGAAGATAAAATCGGCACGATCGTAACCGGCACGGTTCAGCGTGTCGAACCGCGCGTTGTCCGCGTCGAGCTTGGTAAAGCGACCGGTATCTTGCCGCAGAGCGAGCAGGTGCAAGGAGAGTTTTATAGTATCGGTTCGCGTATCAAGGTATTTATCAAAGACATCGAACGTGACAATCGAGGTCCGCAGCTGATCCTTTCTCGTGCCAATGAAGCCTTTGTCGAATTTCTCTTCCGCCAGGAAGTGCCAGAGATGGAAACCGGTGCGGTCGAGATTAAAGCAATCGCTCGTGAAGCCGGTCGCCGTACAAAACTGGCGGTATTTTCAAGCGTTCCGGGTGTCGACCCGGTTGGCACCTTCGTCGGAGGCCATGGAACACGTGTCCAAGCGGTCATGAACGAAATTGGCGATCAGGAAAAAGTCGATATCATTTTCTTTAGCGATGATGCGGAGACGTTTATTCGCAACGCGTTGAGTCCGGCAGAAGTCGTGAGAGTTGAGTTGGATGATAAAGAAAAGAAGGCCAAGGTGTTTGTTAATGAAGACCAGCAGTCGATCGCGATCGGCCGTTCCGGACAGAATGTTCGCCTTGCGAGCCGACTGACCGGCTATGAGCTCGATATCGAGACGGCTACACCGGTAAAACAGGAGCCAAAAGCTCCCCGCAAGAACATTGAGGACAGCTTGCTCGAGGCGCTTGATTCATCCGAAGAATAAGCTACACGTAGGCTCTACAACCGAGCAAAAAAGAATTAGCACTCTATTGACGAGAGTGCTAATTTTTCGCTATACTAAGTGTAGTAGAGTGCTTGCAGAACGGATACTATCGTATCTGAAACCCTCTTGCGCTTATCAATAAGGAGGATAATAATAAGTATATGGCAGATGATTTCGCAGAATTCGTATCGCGCCTGACGGATAACGCTAAAACAAGCTTACAGCATGCCAATGCGATGGCGCGGGGCTATGGGAGCGCTTATATCGGTACCGAGCATCTGCTGCTTGGTGTTTTAGCGCAGGGTTCGTCGGTCGGCGCCAAAATGCTGGCTGATGCGCAGGTGACACTAGAGCGGGCCGAACTAGCGCTCAAGCTCTCGCCACGCGTTGTTACCGTCAGTACGGGGGTGCTTGGGCTTAGTGAAATGGCGAAATTGACGCTAAAAATGGGCTGGGAAGTCGCGCAGGAGTTTCACCAGGATTACCTTGGTACCGAGCATCTTCTTTATAGCTTATTGAGCCAGAAGAATGCCCGAGCGACGACACTGCTACGCGATATGCGAGTCGATACTCAGGAGCTAAAGGCAGATCTTGAGGAATTCTTTGACCGCCAGCACAGTGCTTTTCACGACAGTGACACCATGACGGAAACGCCTACTCGACCAAAACGGGGCAGTGTACTCGGGACATTTGGTACCGACCTGACAGCACGCGCTCAAAAAGGTGAGCTTGACCCAGTGATCGGCCGCGATAACGAACAGGAACGTCTGGTGACTATTCTCACTCGCCGCACTAAGAATAACCCAGTGCTACTCGGTGAAGCCGGTGTTGGTAAGACGGCTATCGTCGAAGGGCTGGCGCAGCGTATTGCTCGCGAAGACGTCCCGGATCACCTACTTGATAAGCGCGTCCTGCAGCTTGATTTGACGGCAATGATTGCCGGTACGAAATACCGTGGTGAGTTCGAAGAACGGCTTAAGAAAGTCATGCGCGAGCTTCGTGAACAGAGAAACATTATCTTATTTATTGATGAGCTACACCTGCTCGTCGGTGCAGGTGCGGCCGAAGGTGCATTGGATGCTGCCAATATACTAAAACCGGCATTGGCACGTGGTGAGCTACATCTTATCGGCGCTACCACTCTCGACGAGTATCGCAAACATATTGAGAAGGATAGTGCACTTGAACGCCGCTTCCAGACGATTGTTGTTCCGGAGCCGTCGCTGAAAGACACTATTAGTATACTTAAAGGACTGCGCGGCTACTATGAAAAGCACCATGGCGTGCAAATGAGCGATGATGTCCTTGAGGCAGCTGTCTATATGGCTGATCGCTATGTATCAGAGCGCTTTATGCCCGATAAAGCAATCGACGTCATTGATGAAGCGGCAGCACTGGCACGTGTCAAATCCGGGCAAAAGCCGAGCAAACTGCGCGACTATTTGAAGCAGCTGAAGAATCTCAACGATAAAATGGACGAGGCCGTAGTAGCCGAAGATTACGAGCGGGCGGCACTCTATAAAACTCGCAGTAGCCAGATCAACGAGAAACTTGAGGCAATGAAAGAAGCATACGAGCACAAGACGCCGATCACGCTCACCGAAGATCATATGGCACATGCTATTGCAGTGATGACCGGCATCCCGGTAGAACGCGTCCGGAAATCGGAAGCAACGTTGCTGCGCTCGCTGGAAAAGCATCTCTCAAAGTATATTGTTGGCCAAGGAGAGGCCGTTGAGAAAATCGCCCGCGCTGTCCGTCGCAGCCGCAGTGGTGTCGCGAGCCAAAAACGACCGATTGGCTCATTCGTTTTCATGGGGCCGACCGGTGTCGGTAAGACCGAGCTTGCCCGCGTGTTGGCACGCGAAGTGTTCGGTAGTGATGAAGCACTCGTTAAGATTGATATGAGCGAATTCGGTGAGCGCCACAACACGGCACGCCTGCTCGGTGCCCCAGCTGGGTATGTTGGCTACGACGATGGCGGCCAGCTGACCGACAAGATCCGCCGCCAACCCTACAGTGTGGTGTTGTTCGACGAGATTGAAAAGGCGCATCCGGAAGTCTTCCAGCTGCTCCTTCAGCTGCTCGAAGACGGTACTCTGACCGACGCAAAGGGTCGCAAGGTGGACTTTACAAATACAATTGTTATCTTGACGAGCAATCTCGGTAGTGACGCAATGCGCAAGGAATCCGCCCTTGGTTTCCACGCAAACAGTAAAAAAGACATGCAAAAACTCGACGATGCCCATCAATCCAACGCTGAGGTTGCCCGTAAGGAACTGGAAAAATTAATGCGACCAGAGCTAATTAATCGTTTTGACGGTGTCGTAACATTTCGGGCGCTGACCAAGCGTGATATTGGCAAGATATTCAATAACCTGGTAGACGAACTCAGTGAACGCTTGATCCGAAAGGGCATCCATCTTGTCGTACAACCGAGCGCAAAGCGGCATATTATTGCTATCGGCTACGATGAAGTCTACGGTGCTCGTCCAATGCGACGCGCGCTGCAAGACGAGCTCGAACACGCCATCGCTGACGGTATCCTGACAGGGACTTTTACAAAAGGTACGGTTATTACGGCCAAGGCTGTGCGGGGAAAGGTAATCATCGATGTCGACGACGAGAAGTAGGCCAACTACCATTACACGTTGGCTTATCGGGTTTATTTCGCTCGGCATTGCCGGGTGGCTATGGCTAAATCACCAGTACGTCATCGACCTGATTCACTACAACCAGTACACACCGAGTGCCGCAGTTGAGTCGGTCGCCAGTAAGGCTCGACTGACCGGTGATGGAAAGTTCCTATTTTACGCCAGTGAACCTGAAATCGCCGGCAGGAGCACCTTCAACGCCCGCTGCGAGCGAAAAGAAGCTAACAGCCCTATCCTTGGCTGTTATTCGCTGGGACGTATCTATATCTTCAACGTGACGAGTGACCAACTCGACGGCATTCAGGCGGTGACAGCGGCTCACGAAATGCTCCATGCCGCCTACGATCGCCTATCACAGAGCGAGAAAGACCGATTGAAGCCGCTACTGGAGGCGGCGTATCAACGGGTCAAAACGACCGAACTTGAGACGCGGATGGCGTATTATAATAAAAACGAGCCAGGCCAAGGTGTAAATGAGCTACACTCGATCCTAGGGACAGAGTTTACCAACCTGGGCGGAGAATTGGAGCGGTATTATGAGCGTTACTTTACGAATCGTGCCTCGCTGGTGGCGCTCCATTCATCGGTACAATCGGTGTTTACCTCTTTATCTAACAAGGCTGATAGTCTTTTAAAGCAGGCTAACGCACTGGCGGATACGATCAATACGGCGACAAAAAAATACAATCTAGCCGTGGCGCAGCTCAATGAGGACGTGGCAGCGTTTAATGCCCGTGCCCAGCGATCGGGCGGATTCAACGACCAAGCGGAGCTTGACAGCGCTCGTTCGGCACTTATCGCGCGCAGTGATGTGCTGGATGCAACGCGCCAGCAGATCAAAGCGGACATTACAACCTATGATTCTTTAGTGGCGCAGCTGAAGATCGTGAGTGCGGAAACGATTTCGCTCAATAAGAGTATCGATAGTACACTCTCAGAAACACCTGCGTTATAGTAGGCTGACTAGAAAGAAAGTGATCTATCGCGCATAGTATAATAGGAGCAGTATGGTAAAGATAAAAACTCAGTTCGTCTGCGGTAACTGCGCGGCTACTTATCCGAAATGGACTGGCCGCTGCGAAAATTGTGGTGAGTGGAACACGCTTGTCGAACAGATGGTGGAGCGTGGCGCTTCGGCAGTTGCAAAAAGCGCCACAAGCGGCCGCACCTTGGCCGTTCAAACGTTGCGCGATATCACTACGGAGAAGCGGACAGCACGCTTGCTGAGCGGGTTTGCTGATCTAGATTCAGTGCTGGGAGGTGGTATTCTTCCCGGTGGAGTGACGTTACTCGCCGGACAGCCTGGAATTGGCAAGAGTACGCTATTGCTGCAGCTGGCCGCGCATGTGGCTGGATCGCAGCCAGTACTCTACGCAAGCGGTGAGGAAAGCGCTCACCAAGTACGCCTGCGTGCCGAGCGCCTTGGTGCACACAAGAGTGATGAATTAAGCTTTGTCGCCAGCACCAGCGCCGATGACATTGCGGCTACGATTCGCAGTGGCGCGTATCGCCTGGTGATTATCGATTCGATCCAGACACTGAGCCTCGAGGTGATTACCAGCGCGCCGGGCAGTGTCAGCCAGATAACTAATAGTAGTAACGTGATTATTCGCGCCGCGAAAGAAGCGGGCGCTGCGGTCATACTAGTTGGTCATGTCACAAAGGAGGGTAGTATCGCCGGACCAAAGGTTCTCGAGCATTTGGTCGATGTCGTATTGCAGTTTGAGGGCGATCGCTACGGCGGATTTAAGATAGTTCGTGCTTCGAAAAATCGTTTTGGGTCGACCAGCGAAGCGGCAATCTTTGAGATGTATGAAAAGGGGCTGAGGATTGTCGAAAACCCGTCGGCGGCACTTCTAGCCGAGCGGCAAAACGCCGATGGCTCTGTGGTACTGGCGACAATGGAAGGGACTAGACCGCTGCTAGTGGAGATCCAGGCGCTTGTAAATCCGACCAGTTTCGGGTATCCTAAACGGACGGCCAGTGGCTTTGATCTTAACCGCCTTAATTTGCTCATCGCCGTGCTCGAACGGCGCACAAAACTGACATTATCGGACAAGGATATCTTCATCAATGTCGTCGGCGGCATTCGTCTCTCAGACTCCGCTGCGGATCTGGCTGTCTGTATGGCGATTGCCAGCGCAGCCGCTGAGCGTCGCCTCGACCCGCATACCGTCGTGTTTGGCGAGGTTGGGTTGGGTGGAGAGATTCGCTCCGTCCCTTCGACGATGCGCCGCGTTCAAGAAGCAAAAAAACTTGGCTTCATCCATGCGGTTGGTCCAAAAAATGCTGAAAAGGTGGCTATCAGCACACCGGTTACAACGCTTCGCCAGGCGTTGATCGATTACTTAAAATAACGAAAAAGGAACTACCATGAAAGAAATGACATTTATCCTGGTGTTGATTATTGCACTAGAACTTCAATACATACTATGGCGTAATCGGCGCCCGCTGCCTACACGAAAAACTGCTACAAAGCCGGTCTTTGTCGACACCTCGGCGTTGATGGATGGACGTATCGTGACCGCAGCTCAGACCGGCTTTATCAGCGGCCACTTGATCGTACCGCGTAGTGTCGTTGCTGAACTTCAGCTGCTCGCCGATGGGGGTGATGCCGACAAACGTAGTCGCGCACGTCGTGGACTCGATGTCATAAATGAGCTACAGAATATCGCCTTTACTAAGGTGGAAATTTTACACGATGATGAGATCCTCGGGTCGGGTGGCGTCGATAGTCGTTTAATCGAGCTGGCAAAAAAGCACGACGGTATGATCTGTACGATTGATTTCAACCTCAGTAAGGTTGCCAAGGTTGAGGGTATCGCCGTCTTAAATATCAACGAGCTCGCTCAAAGCTTACGCATGGCATTTTTACCTGGAGAAAAGCTTTCACTCGAACTTGTGCAAAAAGGGCAGGAAGCGAAGCAGGCGGTCGGATACTTGGCGGATGGCACGATGGTAGTGGTTGAGCAAGCAGCCGACAGTATCGGCAAGACGGTTGAAATCGAGATTATACGTAGCCTACAAACGGCCGCCGGCCGGATGATGTTTGCCCGAAAAGTAAAGAATGGCGTAACGTCACGGCCTACTCGGACCACTAAGCCGAAAGGCACTACTCCACGTACTGAACGAAAGGCGAAGCGTCCGGCGTCGGCTGAAGAAAGTATTTTACGTCTGGTTAACGACCAGGACGATGTTGTCTAAGCGATTCAGTTGTTGAACCGCCACCCGTATCGCCTGAGCCTGTAGGAACGGTGTAGGACAGGCTGCGAGTAGCCTCATAGTAGGCCTCGTCGGTAACACTGGCGGAAATAGTGACTTTATCTGACTTAAATCGGTAGGTAGTCGTGTAGGTACCGCTACCCGTAATACTGCGGGTTGCGATAGCTTCTCCATCGACACGGATCGTCAGTGTATCAAGCGAGTATTTTCCTTTGGTGACATTGACACTGATTTGATCGCCATCGACCGTAATACCATTGATGGTCGGCTTGGCATCACCACACTTGTGGACATCATCATTGGCCGTCGCATCGTAGCCGTCTGGCGCGATATAGATAACTGCGTTGGTCACAGGATCTTTGGTCTTTGTGACGGTCAATTCAATTTTGGCACCAGTAGGTGTACAGGTTGTCGCCTTTTTCTTAGAAACTTTGTCGAAGGTCAGCTTCTCACCGGACTGAGCTTTTGATTTGTTGTACCAAGACGGGAAAAGTTCTTTGCCAATGTGCTGAATGCCTTTTGGCTCTGAGAACCAATCGCCACTTTTTGCCATGCCATCTTTTTGATAAAGCGTGGCCGCATAGGCCATCACTGGGTCGAGTACTCGAGCCGGGATCGACGAGTTACCATTTATCAATGGGGTTGTATCGGGGTTACCGAGCCAGACGGCACCAGCCACTGTCGGCGTGTAGCCAACCGTCCAGATGTCTTTTGGCTCACGGTTTTTGTCGCTCGTACCGGTTTTGATGGCTGTTTTCACGCCGGCTGCATCGAGGGTGGGAGTGATGCTGCTACCAAAGAGACCGCGGCGAGCATCGGCATCTCCCAAAATGTCATTGACGATGTAGGCAGCTTGATCGCTGATAATACGTTTTGACTCTTTGTTGTACTCTTCGAGTATGTCACCGTTATTGTTGGTAACCTTGAGGACCGTACTGGTTGGCATATAGACACCGGTGCGCGCCAGAGAGGCGATTGCGTTCACGTGGTCGATCATGCGCGTACCGCATCCGCCGATTGCCGACGAGAGGCCGGCTTCTTTTTCAGCGCCCTGCGTACAGTAATACTTGTCACCCATAGCTCGTATTGTCGTCAGAGTAGGCTCGACACCATTGATTTGCATCGCTTTAATAGCCGGGATATTTCGCGACCAGGCTAGGCTCTTTCGGATCGGGATGTTGCCCTTGAAGCGTCCATCGGCGTCTTGCGGTTTGTAGCTACCAAAACTAATCGGTGAGTCGGACAGAATTGAACCGCTTCCGAAGTTGACTGAGCCTTCGCCCTTATCTTCAAACAACTCGGCGTATACAAGGGGCTTGATCGACGAGCCGGGCTGGATAAAGGCAGCCGCAGCATTGTCTTGACCAAAACCAGGGTAATTGAAGTCGCGGCTGCCGACCATAGCGATAATCTGGCCAGTCTTTACGTCCTCAAAGGTTGCGGCACCGTTGGAGAAACCGGCGTAGGTTGGACAGACGAGGCCATAACAATTAATGCCATTAGTGCCGGCGAACATATCCTTCATGGTGCTTTGGAGCTTGTCTTGGATACGTATGTCAAGCGTGGTTTTAACGATCAGACCACCGCGTCCTACTGTGGCCTTACCCAGTTTCTGCTCAAGTTCTGACTTTACCATTTGGATAAAGTGAGGTGCTTTGAGATTCTTGTACTGACTTGATTCAAGCTTTATCGTGTCAAGAATCGGTACTTTTTTCGCTTCGTCCGCCTGCGCTTTGGTGACATAGCCTTGTTCGGCCATTCTGTCGAGTACACGGTGTTGACGACTAATTAACGCCTCGTGACCAGCCGAGTTATAGGGATCATAAAGTCCAGGTTGATTTGGTATGGCGGCGAGCAGGGCGGATTGTGCTAGCGTCAGGTTCTTTGCCGGTATACCAAAGTATGTTTGAGCGGCAGATTCGACGCCGTTTCGTCGGCCACCATACGGCGACTCGTTGAGGTACAGGTCGAGGATCTGCTCTTTGTTATACATGCGCTCGACTTCAACCGCCAAAATAACTTCTTTGATCTTACGGGGAATACCGGCGAGGCCACGTTCTTGGGCTTCATCAGCAAAAAAAACTTGTTTGACGAGCTGCTGAGTAAGGGTTGAGCCACCCTGCGTGCTGTCGCCGGTCGTATTATTGATAGCCGCACGTAGTAGGCCGCTGACGCTGACGCCGTTGTGGTGGTAGAAATCTTTATCCTCGATGGCAATAGTAGCTTGCTTCATCGTCTTGGCGATGTCTTTACCGTCAACTACCAACTTGTAGTCACCGTCACCCTTGTCTTCCCATAGAAGTTTGTCGTTACGGTCGTAATACTTTGTGACGGTGGTCTGGACGCGCTTGGCAAGTTCGCTCGGGCGGATCTGGTCGATATCTTTGCGGTAGTAGGCAAATACGCCGCCAGCGAGCAATACCATCAATAGTATGCCGACGCCGGAGAGTTTCAGTAGTGTGAAAGCGCCGCGTTTGCTAAACCAAAAAGCAGCCACACGTTTCGGATGGAGGCGATAGATGGTTCGTTTGAAAGGATGCTTTGGCAAGCTTGCCAAATATTCTGCCTTACGTCTAGCCGTTTTGTCTTTACGGGTTTGTCGACGGTGAGACAGATTAGAGTAAACATTCATTCGACGGTGCGATGATCTTTTTGCCACGAGCTATACACTTCCCCATAAACAATATTCTCCCTCATTATAGCACTAATGTTTTTAAAATCCGCGTATGATTCGGTATACTTTAATGAGAAGACAAGGAGAATGAATGGCTTTATCTGATGAATTAACCTGGCGTGGCTTCGTCAACCAAACGACGCTCGCGAACCTGACCGATATTAACGAGCCGCGTACGTTTTACTGGGGCGTCGATCCAAGTGCTGATAGTATGCATATCGGAAACTTAGCGCCGGCCATGATGATTCGTCATTTCCTAGACCATGGACACACCGCGATTTTATTAATCGGCGGGGCAACTGGTATGATTGGCGACCCTGACGGCAAGAAGCAAGAGCGCGACCTACTGACACAGGCTGAAATTGAGCATAATAAAGCGGCTATCATCGAACAGTATAAAACCATTTTTGCCGGTAAGGAATTTAAGATTGTCGACAACTACGACTGGTTTAAAGACATTCACTACCTTGAGTTCCTCCGTGACGTTGGCAAGCATGCACCGATGACGCAGATGCTGGATCGCGATTTTATAAAGGCGCGTATTGGCGAAGGTGGAGAAGGTATTAGCTATGCCGAATTCAGTTACGCACTGATCCAGGGGTATGACTTTCTTCACCTGTACCGCAAGGAAGGCGCAACATTACAGCTATCTGGTGCCGACCAGTGGGGTAATTGTATTACTGGCGTGCAACTGATCCGTCGGCTCGAGCAGGCTGAAGCACACGTTTTTACGACACCACTTATCGTCAATAAGCAGACTGGAGTGAAATTTGGCAAGACTGAAGCTGGTGCTGTCTGGCTTGACCCAAAGAGAACCAGTCCGTACAAGTTTTACCAGTTCTGGTTGAATGTCGATGATGAGACTGCTGAAGATCTAGTAAAAATCTACACATTGCTCGATAAAGCAGCGGTCGAAAAGCTGATTGCCGAGCATCGATCGGCACCGGAAAAACGTGCTTTACAAGCTCAGCTGGCGCACGAAGTTACTACATTGGTTCACGGCGACAAACAAGCCGTATTAGTCGAAAAAGCTACCGAAGCCTTGTTTAGTACATCCTCGCTGGAAGCTATGGGTGGAGATATCGTCGATATTCTAGCCGGTGAACTTCCAGTCGTTTCTACGATGAAGGCGACTCAAGTTTTAGTTGAAAGCGGCCTGGCCAGTAGCAATGGTGAGGCTCGTCGCCTCATCGCCGGCGGAGCGGTTTCCGTAAACGGTGAAAAGCTACGCGACGACCAGCCATTAAGCGCGCCAAGCCTTCTCAAAAAAGGCAAGAATAGCTTCGTACTGATAAAATAGTACGCATAAGGAGGATTATGACAAAGAGGTTGATAGCATTTGACGTAGACGATACCTTAGTTAAGTCAAAGAACCCTATAACAGATGAGATGCGCGATTTACTAGCTCGTTTACTTGAGCACTATCAAGTAGCTATTATTTCAGGGAGTCGCTACGAGATCTTTCAGACCAACATTATAGAGCCGCTGGGGTCGGCGACTGCCGAAGAGCTTAGAAACATGCATATCTTACCAACGTGTGGTACCAGATACTACACGTACCAGGGTGACGCGGCAAACTGGAGGCTCGAGTATGCAGAGGACTTTACCGATGAACAAAAGAGCAAAATTGCCGAAGTATGTGAGCGTCACGCCAAAGCAGCTGGTCTATGGCCTGCCGATCCATATGGTGAGGTGATTGAGGATCGTCTGAGTCAAATCTCTATGTCACTGCTTGGACAAAAAGCACCAGCTGAAGCAAAGTATGAGTGGTTTAATAGGCATAAAGAAGATGCCTATAGTCTCACCGAAGCAATTGCAGAGGAGCTACCTGATTTTGAGGTTCGCTATGGAGGTACTACAACCGTAGACATTACGGCCAAAGGGATCGACAAGGCTTATGGGATGCAGAAGCTTCTCGATGCGTTGGGCATGAAGAAGTCAGACGCTCTATTTATTGGGGATCGACTCGAGGAGGGTGGTAATGACTACCCTGTGCGAGCAATGGGAATAGATACAATTGCAGTTGAGGGCTGGGAGACGACGCCATATGTCGTTCGTGGCATATTGAGCGTGTCATAATGTAGTTTGTGAACATACTGACAAAACTAGAATCAATCAAAGGTGTGGGCAAGAAAACCGCTGAGCAGTTTAGTTTGAGTGGTCTAGAAACAGTCGAAGATTTACTGTATTTCTTTCCGCGCAAGTTTGAGGATTTTTCCGAAGTCGTATCAATCGCGGATATTTCGCCTGGCAAACGGACGATCAAAGCTCGCTGTGAATCGATCAGTACAAAGACTGTGCGGCGTGGCTTACGACTGACGACTGCAGTACTCGCAGATGAAACGGGCAAGCTCAATGCCGTCTGGTTCAACCAAGCGTATCGTGAGTCGCAGCTAAAAGGCGGTGGTGAATATTATTTTTCCGGCGAATTTGAGTTTAGCTACAACCGTTACCAGCTGACAAATCCGAGCGCCGAGAAAGTCAGTGATCTACCGGTACAAACCGATCGAATCCTGCCAATTTATCCGGCGGTTAAGGGTCTTAAGAGTCAATTGGTGCGAAAAATCTTAGCTGAACTACGTCCGCTTATGACGATGCTACCGGACACGTTACCTGTATCAGTTGTGACCTCCCAGAAGCTCGCACCACTGGGTGAAGCGTTACTCGGCATGCATTTTCCGATCCGGGCGGCAGATGTGGAGCGCGCTCGCGAACGCTTTGGCTTTGAAGAATTGTTTGAACTACTACTCGCAGCACAGCTGAACAAGCAGGAAAATGCAAAATTATCAGGTTGGTCAATTCCGTTTGAACAAGCCACGGTCAAAAGATTTGTCGCCGCGTTACCATTTGAACTGACGCCAGCGCAAAAAGTCGCTGCGTGGGATATATTGCAGGATCTTGAGCGCGAAACGCCAATGAACCGCTTGTTACAGGGCGATGTCGGCTCTGGAAAGACGGTGGTTGCTGGCCTCGCTGCCAGACAAGCAGTAAGCCACGGCTTTCAGACGGCAATTCTCGCGCCGACAGAAATCCTTGCCAGTCAACATGCCGAAACGCTCTCTGGTATGCTTGAGCCGTTTGGTGTCAATGTTGCACTGCTAACCGGCAGTGTCAAAGGCAAAGCGCGTGCGGTATTGCTCGATGCCTTGAAGGAGGGCTCAATTGATGTTCTGGTGGGTACGCACGCTTTGCTGCAGCCGACGGTAAAGTTTCATAAACTTGGTTTTGTGGTGATCGACGAACAACACCGCTTTGGCGTGGCGCAGCGCCAGGAACTACTCAAAAAATCAACGCATATGCCACATCTCCTCGCTATGACCGCCACACCAATCCCGCGAAGCCTAGCACTAACGGTCTACGGCGAGCTCGATATTTCGATTATCAACCAAAAACCCAAAAACCGTCTGCCGATAAGTACGAAAATCTGGTCGCCGGTCAGCCGAAAAGAACTTTATGCGGCGATAGATACGGAAATTGCTGCCGGTCGGCAAGCCTACGTGATCTGCCGTTTGATCGACGACAACCCGCAAAATGATAGCAAAAGCGTCTCAGCTGAGTACAAGAAATTACAAAACTCCGTCTTTGGCCATCGTCGGATCGGCTTGCTTCATGGCCGTATGAAGCCGAGCGAAAAAGAAGAAGTGATGACAAAATTCTCAGATGGCAAGCTCGATATCTTAGTCAGTACGACAGTTGTCGAGGTCGGTGTCGATGTGCCAAATGCCAGTGTAATCCTGATCGAGGATGCTGATCAGTATGGACTGAGCCAACTCCATCAGCTACGTGGACGAGTCGGTCGTTCGTCTTGGCAAAGCCACTGCTACTTACTGATGAGTGATACGAAAAAGCCATCACAGCGGTTGCGTGAGATTGAGAAATCACAAGACGGTTTTTATCTGGCCGAAGTCGACCTGAAGCTGCGCGGTCCGGGTGAAATTTACGGTCGAGCACAGCACGGCGCACTCAATCTGCAGGTAGCGAACTTAGCCGATACCAAGCTGATCGCTCGCGCCCAGCAGGTAGCTCGCCAGTTTATCGAAAGTAGCGAAGGTTTGGTACAATACAAGCAGTTAATGAAGCGGGTAGAAAAATACCAGCGCATCACCACATTAAATTAATGAAGGGAAAAGAGCAGCCCGATGAATGGATTTATTCCGTTCCCGGCGCGATGATAAAAACCGTTTGGTTTGTCTCATAAGGCGAAGCCGCTATGTATTCAGGAACCATCATCCATAAAAAATCCGGTCGCGTCATGGGAGCGCACCAGCGGATAGACCGTGTCGCTCGGCGACACCTTGTTCGGCAGCTTCCCGCACACGCGCTATTCCCGTCGATTCGTGATATTCTGCATTTTGAAGGGTTGAACGGCCCCGATGGTATCAAGCGTAAAAGCCCGGGGCGGGACGAGCCGTGGCACCATATCAATCCGACAGATCCAAACGATACAGGGTTGATTGAATTGCTGCACAACCATCGCCACAACCTGGTCGCAGCACTTCGCGCCGGTGATGAGACCAGGGCAGCCTTTGAAGCGGCATGGCTAGCGCACGCATTGGTAGATGGTTTGACGCCGGCACATCATTACCCGCTAGGAGAAAAGATCGAAGAACTATGGGGTAAGCCACACGAAGAACGTTTATCGGTGCGTGAAAAGATGATTATACGCGGCAGCACTCGCCGTGATACAGTACAAAAAAACTGGCAGTATTGGGGTGCGAAAGGGGTTTGGTCGACTCATTTTATGTTTGAATGGGGTGTTGCGTCGGCAATTGTGACGATGCGTTTTGATGAATACGCTCCTTCGCTTGACTGGCTTGAGGAAAATCGTACAAAAGGCCTGGAAGCGGTATTTCAAGATGCGCTCGAGGCAGTTGCTGCGCTCGATATGTACCATACTTTTTGGACCAGCGGCTGGAACGCAACATTAGCGCGCCAAACCCGAAGAACGCTTATTCCATTGATTATCAATCTCGTCACCTTCGCCTGGTACGACGCCTACAGTGAGGCAGCCGGACTATGAACGTACGTATCATCGCCGGCAAACACGGTGGACGCACGATTGCGGCACCGACCCGTCAAAGCACCCACGCTATGAGCGAGCGGGCCCGGAATGCACTATTCAATATTCTCGGTAATTCTGTCGAAGGGGCACGAGTACTCGACGCGTTTGCTGGTTCCGGCAGCTTGGGGCTAGAGGCGCTGAGCAGAGGCGCACGTACGGCGACCTTTATCGAGCGCGACCGGGTTGCGGCGCGTATCATCGAAGAAAATCTGACCCGACTTAAAGAAGACGGAACAGTTGTGGCGACGACAGTTAGCAACTGGCTGACGACCGCCGATATCGAGCCATTTGATTTGATATTTGCTGATCCGCCCTATTATGACCCGCAGTTTTCCACAGTTAAACGACTCTTAGGACTACTCAAACCTAGTGCGCTTATGGTATTATCACATCCAGGTAAGGGTGAGGTTCCTTCCGTATCAGGAGTTGTTGTGGTGGACAATCGTAGTTATGGAAACCTGAACTTCACCCTTTACCGCCGAGACGCTTAATGAAGCGTCTTTTTGTTTAATACGAGCTATATTGACAAATATAAACATAAGTAGTATAATAGAAAGACGATGGCACGCTGCTATCGACCGACCGAAAGGAGCCAGCAATGGCTGCATCGGAAATGGCTTTCGGGGACGAACACCCGGCCACGTACATCAACCAATCGGCGTCAAGCTACGAAAGAGCTCAGCTCTCGGGTGAAGCGTTCGGTGACGGGGAGGATCATGGTTTCGTGGTGAAGCGTTCGCCGGAGCCACACTCCTTCCACCACGGCCACGACTCTGATGACTGATCAGACTCGCCGGCCGCTAGCGCCATACTGCCCTTCGGGGCGGTATGGCGCGGTTCATATGTGTAACAAAATAGAGACCAAGGAGGTCTCTTTTTTATTTGGTGCGGATGAAAGGACTTGAACCTTCACGCCCGAAAGCACTAGCTCCTAAGGCTAGCGTGTCTACCAATTCCACCACATCCGCGTAAAACGGTAACTCGTCTACTATACCAGATGACAGGCACCCGATAAAGTGCCCGGTTTCATTCCGCTTGTGATATGATATAGGCAATGAGTAGGGGAAGTCGATGAACAAAATTGCAGAATATCTGAACACGCACTTGGTCGGTGAGGTCGTCACCAATAGTGCGACACGAAAGGCGTACGCAACCGATGGAAGTGTACTCACGTTAACACCGGAAATGGTGGCCTTTGTGCGGCGTACCAATGACATTCGAAAGATCGCTCGCTTTGCCTGGCAACTTGCCGAGAAAGGCCACGTGTTGGGAGTTACGGCGCGCGGTAATGGTAATGATACGACTGGCGCGGCAATCGGTAGCGGTATCATCATCAACTTTCCGAGCCATATGAACACCATCTTTGAATACGACGCCAAACAGAAGCTTGTGCGCCTGCAGCCTGGCGTCACCGTGGGAACGTTGCAGAATGCCCTCAATCTGTACGGGACGGGTATACCGCGGCTTCGGAGTGCACTGAGCCAGGCAACACTTGGGGGCGTGGTTGCCAACTGTCGGCACGCGCTCGAATATATTGATCAAGTTGAGGTTGTTTTGGCCAATGGCGATATTCTGCAGACTCAAGCCCTGTCAAAACGGGAACTCACCAAAAAGAAGGGCGAACAGAGCTTTGAAGGTGAAATCTATCGTAAACTCGACGCTCTGATCGAGGACAACGAAGCCCTGATAAGCAGTCTCGCGTCTGAGGACGAGCCGCTTGACCATTTTGGCTTTGCAGCGATTGCGAATGTCAAGCAAAAAAACGGATCATTTGACCTGACGCCACTGCTCGCTGGCAGCCAAGGAACACTTGCGGTCGTCTCAGAGATGATCTTGCAGGCTGAATATGTTGACCAAGCGCCGGCAATCGTAGTGGCTGCATTTAAAGAGGAGGCGCATGCGCGTGATGCAATCGATGCGCTCGAAAAGCTTGAACTCAGAGACCTCACCTACTTGAATGGTGCTTATGTCGAGGCAGCGAGTGCATTCGGTAAAACCTACGAAACGTTTGAGACGATGAAAAATGACAGCGGGGCAGTTGGCGCCGTGCTGATCATGACAATCAGCGACCTCAGTACTCATGCCAAGCATAAAAAATTGAAGAAAATTCAGAAGGTGCTCAAGCCGTTTGATGCGGAGATTATTGTTGACGAGGACGAGACAGTCAGTGACCTCGATGCGATGTTTTCACTAGCTGAGTGGCAGCTCAACCCAGACGATAAAGATACGGCAACACCACCGCTCCTCGAGGGTTTTTCGGTTCCGCTAGAACGCTTTGAAGAATTCAACTCAGCGCTCGTGGCGCTTGCCAAAAAGCATCATGTCGACCTGCCGCTGTATGGCCGTCCGCTCGAAGAAGTCTGGTATGCGCGACCGCAACTCAAGCTCGGAACAGTCGGTGACAAACAAAAGGTCTTTAAGCTATCGAATGATCTGATCCAGCTAGTACAAAGCCATGCTGGCGTACCATTTGCCGCCAGCGGCGAAGGCCGGCTACATGCGCACCAGTCCAAGGCGCTACTCGATGAGCAGATGGTTGAATTGTACCGTCAGGTCAAAGAGGTCTTTGATCCGCTCGGTATTCTCAATCCAGGAGTTAAGCAGCCGGGTGATGTGCGTGACACGGTAAAGTTGCTCCGGTCGGAGTATGTCGCACCGGCAGCGACTGATTTTGTAGCACGATTTTAGAGGGGTAGAGTTACAAATCTACTCCGTGTGACCAAAATAAAAAGCGGCCAAAAGACCGCGTCTTATTTTGGTACACGAGAGAGGACTTGAACCTCCACGCCCCGAAGGGCACTAGCACCTGAAGCTAGCGCGTCTACCAATTCCGCCACTCGTGCATATAAACCAACGATACCTCTAGTGAAGGCCAGCCGTCAAGGCAAACTTGACGCGTGCGTCTACAATTGATTTCTGTTTCACTTGAGCCGCCACCTTATGTTCGTCTAGGGCACCATTATACATGCTACACTCGTACTATGCCAGAGGAAGATACCAGAAATGTTACCGATGAATTTAAAGGTTGGCCGCTTGAAGCGATCGTCGATGAGCTTGACAAGCGTGGCATTGAGCTAGAGGTCGCGATCGAAAATACCCTCCGTGACTTCAATATGGGGACGATCGTACGGTCAGCTAATGCCTTTGGGGTACGTCATGTCCATGTCATCGGTCGCCGTCAATGGAATAAGCGTGGCGCGATGGTGACAGATAAATATTTACACCTTCATTATTATGTGTCGGTAGATCAATTCGTCAATGCGATGCACGCTCGCCAAAAAGAAATGTATATAGTCGATAACATAAAAGGCTCGCGGCCACTTGCTGAAACTCGCTTACCGCGTCACCTTGTGATGGTGTTTGGTCAGGAGGGGCCGGGCGTATCGTCCGAACTGGCGGCGCAAGCGGATAATGTCGTCGCCATCGAGCAATTTGGTAGCACACGCTCAATCAATGTTGGCGTCGCCGCCGGTATTGCTATGTATGCTTGGGCACAGCAGCATACATTGAAGAAATAGCCGTAACCTGTCATAATAAGAGTATGGTCGAGCTATCTGCAGACAGTCGCTACCCCGAGTCGTCGTGGGGAAGATTAGAAACGGCAAGGCTCGTTTTTGAAACGAGCGACCGGATGCGTGACGGCATACTCGAATTGGTGCGAAGCGACATTCGCGAACAGATGGGCCAGAGAGCCCTTCTTTTATTTTCGAACTTCGCTCGTTCGGTTATTCGGTTGGATGGCGTACTGAATGGTGACGATGCCCTTATGGAGAGCGAAATGCGTCGTGTTATCAAAGATACCGATGCCGCCAATAGGAAGCAGGCGTTAGCACGTTACGCGGTACTGCGGGCAGGTAAACGACCGGATGGCGAAGCAGTCGTTGCTTTCCAGCTTGGCGTGATCTTAAACCCGCGTATACGAGATTTGTTGAGAAGCAGCCCTCATATACCCGACACGCTGTTGCATGGCGTATCGCTGCCCGTCAGAACGATCATTCCTAGGAAAGTGCTCACTCGTGAGGCCGACCAGTTGCGGGTACCCGGACTAATAAACCAATTACTTTACGGCTCAGTGGAAGAATCCGGAGAAATGAATCCGCAGCAGCCAGCTGCCGACAGTGTGAACGCTTATGTGACGGGTATAAATATGGCATTCAAACAGCTCCACCGACCACCAGCCAATTAAATAGCGTTCTGATTCTTGCAATCACCAGGGAAAAATGACACAATGTGGGGTAATGACTTCTCTTTCTTCGCAATCTTATAAAGGTACACGCGACTACTATCCAGCTGACAAGCGCCTGCAAAATTATATCTTCCAAGTCTGGAAAACAGTAGCTGAGCGTCATGGCTACGAAGAATACGGGGCGCCGCTACTCGAGCCGGTCGAGATATACGCAGCCAAAAGTGGTCAGGAGCTAGTCGGTGAGCAGACCTATCAATTTACCGATCGTGGTGATCGCCAGGTAGTAATCCGTCCGGAGATGACTCCAAGTATTTCACGTATGGTGGCAGCCAGGCGTCAGGAACTCGCGTACCCGGCAAGACTATATAATATCGCTAATTTCATGCGCTACGAACGACCGCAGCGTGGCCGTGAACGGGAGTTCTGGCAACTGAACGTCGATATTTTTGGAGCAGACAGTTGTCTGGCTGATGTCGAGATTATTCAGATTGGTGTCGATATTATGCGTGCCTTCAAAGCAACCGACGATATGTATACCGTAAAACTCAATAACCGTCGGGTTATTAACGCTATGATGAAGGACTATCTGCAGCTTGACCCGATCCAGTCGGAGCTGATGATCAAATTGTTTGACCGAAAGGACAAAATTTCCGATGAAGCGTTCCGCGACCAAGCAATCGAGATTTTTGGTGCGGCGATGGCAGAGGACGGTCTGGTAAAGATCAAGCGATTATTAGAGGCGAGCGGGATTGAACAACTACCGGTTGAAATCCGAGATAGTGAAGCGAGCAAGGAGATCGAGAGTATCTTTACGACGCTCAAAGAACGCGGTATTAGCAATGTGGTGTTTGACGTTACCCTAATGCGCGGCTTTGATTATTACACTGACACCGTATTTGAATTTTTTGATAATCACCCGGAAAACCGCCGTGCCATGTTTGGCGGTGGACGGTACGATGGTCTGGTTGGGCTGTTTGGTGCCGAGCCGATCTCAGCCGTTGGTATGGCGCCTGGTTTGTCGATGACCGAGCTGTTTCTTCAGAGCCATGGGCTGTTACCGGAGTTTGCTTCGACCACGGATGTTTACATAGTAGTTCTCGGCGACGATGTTGTAGAGCGCGCTGAAAAGTTGGCGGCGCGATTACGTAGCGAGGGTGTCAACGTCGAACTTGATTTCACTGGACGCAAGCTCGATCGTCAGATCAAAACCGCGACCAAAAAAGAGATTGCATTTATGCTGTTTGTCGGCGAAGATGACCTGAAGAAGGAACTGTACAATCTCAAAGATACTAAAACAGCCGAAGAAGAAGCTATGAGCTTCGAGCGCATCGTGGCGCGCGTCAGGGATCGTCGCCGCAAAAAAGACGATGAATTACTTGATGAGCTTTTTGCTTAAATTATTGAGTATTCTTTAACCCTTCGCTATATAGCCATAAGGCTTAGACAAGTCCTCTGTTCTCTGTTATACTCGGTATTTGTATGAAGACTACCGTAAAACACCTATCACCGACCAAAGTCCTATTAACGATCACTCTTGGTAAATCAGAGCTTGATGCAGCCGAACAAGTGGCGCTTACCAAGTTGGCAAGAGAAATGAAAGTTGCCGGCTTCCGTAAAGGTAAAGTGCCAGTAAACGTTGCTGTCAAGCACGTCGACCCAAATGTTTTAGCGCAACAAACTGCTGATGACGCGCTGTCAAAAGCCGTCGCTGAGGCTTTTCTTGCCGAAGATATCCAGGCGCTTGAGCGCCCTCAGGTTGAACTGAAGAAGTTTGTAACCGGTCAGGAAATGGAATTTACGGCCGAAGCGGAAGTTTTACCAGAGATTAAACTCGGAAATTACAAAAAGCTTGGTGTCAAGCAGCAGCCGATTACAGTCACGGCTGATGAGGTAAATGATATCCTCACACGGATGCAAGAAGGTATGAGTGAAAAGAAAGAAGTCGAGCGCGCAGCCAAAGACGGCGATGAAGTAATTCTCGACTTTATCGGCAAGAAAGATGACGTAGCCTTTGATGGCGGCGGCGCAAATGACTATGCGCTAAAGCTTGGTAGTAACTCATTTATTCCAGGCTTCGAAGAAGGCATCATCGGCAAGAAGCCGGGTGAAACATTTGATCTCAAGCTGAAGTTCCCCGAGAATTACCATGTTGCTGACCTCGCCGACGCAGACGTCGTGTTTACGACCACACTGAAAAAAGTCCAAGAACTGGCGCTGCCAACGCTCGACGATGAGTTCGCTAAAAATGCTGACAAACGCTTTTCAAGCTTGAAGGATTTGAAGGCAGACATCAAATCGGAGCTGACGGCGCAGAAAGAGCGTGAAACAGCCGAAAAACTAAAGGACGAGCTTGTCGCAAAACTGATCGATGTCAGTGACGTACCGGTGCCACAAGTATTGATCGATGACCAGATGCAAAGCATCGAGCAGGATATGACTCAAAACCTGATGTATCAAGGTCTGACGCTCGATCAGTATCTGCGGACGCAGAAGTTCAAGGACAAAGACGAATGGGTCAAAAAAGAAGTAGTCCCGGCCGCAGAAAAGCGCGTCAAGGCTGGACTGGTGTTAGCGGAACTTAGTAAAGTCGAAAAAGTCGAAGCGACGAGCCAAGAACTGGCCGATCACATCACTCGCTATAAGCAGCAATATGCAAACAACCCCGAGATGTCGAAGCGCTTTGACGAGCCCGAAATCCAGCGTGACGTTGCAAACCGCCTCTTGACTGAAAAGACCGTCGATCTGCTTGTCGAGCTAAATAAAAAGTAGTACAGTAACCTCAGCTCTCGGCAGAGTGATAGGGAGGGGAGAGTATGTACAATCAGGAAACTCCGGCTGCCTATGGTAGCCGCCAGGGTCTGCTCAGTCTCTACGTATTCATAAAACTAGATAAACTAGCACTCTCTTTACAGGAGTGCTAGTTTTTGTGTATACTTGGTGTTATGAACAAGCCTCGCAATTATCTTGTCCCAACAGTTATCGAAAGTTCGCGTGACGGGGAGCGCGCGTTTGATATTTACTCTCGTCTCTTGAAAGAGCGCATCATTTTTCTCGGTGAAGAAGTTAATGAGCATACGGCGAATCTCGTCGTGGCGCAGCTACTGCACCTAGCCTACGAAGACCCGAAAGCCGATATCTCACTCTACATCAATAGTCCGGGTGGCAGCGTTTACGATGGCCTGGCGATTTACGACACAATGCAGTTTATTAAGCCGGACGTTGCCACATACGGAATTGGTCTGCAGGCCAGTATGGGGGCGTTTCTGCTTTCAAGCGGTGCAAAAGGAAAGCGTTTTATGCTACCCAACTCTCGTGCGATGATCCATCAGCCCAGCTCTGGCACGCAAGGCAAAATCAGCGACCAGGAAATCACGCTCCGTGAAGGTCTACGCCTCAAACAGCGCCTCAATGAGATTTTAGCCAAGAACACCGGTCAAAAACTATCGAAGATCGAAAAAGACGTTGACCGTGACTTCTGGATGAGCTCTGAAGAGTCGGTTGACTACGGCCTCGCCGATAAGGTCGTCACAAAAGCCTAACTTTTTTCTTGACGTTTGTTCCATAATCCTTCATACTAAAACGTAATGAAGGTTGAATAAGCTGCTGTTATTGCACGCACGCTATAAGGCGAGGCGTTTTTTGCGTGTAGACAGTAAAGGCTTAGGTAACTTCGGGCGCCCTACCAGTATCATCAACCCCTAACAATTCATGCGAGGAGAGCAACAGACGTGGCCAATACCAAGCCTGCTACCCCAATAAATGGTCGTGTTTTCTTTACCAAGGACGACACGGCACTGCCGCTCCCAAATCTCATGATCCATCAGAAAGACTCGTGGCGCGAGTTTGTCGAGACGGGTCTGGGTGAGATTTTTGCGGAACTTAACCCAGTCGAAGACTACACGGGCCAAAAGCTCGAACTTCGCTTCGGGAAATATGCGTTTCAAGAGCCGAAAAATAGTGAACAGTTTGCAAAAGAAAATAATATTACTTTTGATGCTCCCTTGCACGCAACGGTTGAGCTGACCAATAAGGTTACTGGTGAGGTTAAAGAACAAGAGATCTACCTCGGCGACTACCCTTGGATGACCGACCGCGGCACCTTTATTATTAATGGTACTGAGCGCGTCGTCGTGTCCCAGCTGATCCGTTCTGCCGGTATATTCTTCACGGCTGATATTGTCGCTGGTCGCAACTACTATGGCGCGAAGCTGATTCCCGGCCGTGGTGCCTGGCTTGAGTTTGAGACTGCTGCTAATGGGGCGATCTACGTCAAAATCGATCGCCGTCGTAAACTACCCGTAACGACACTGCTACGAGCTCTTGGCCACAGCAAGACGAGCGAAATCAGGAGTTTGTTCGAAGGTATCGATACCGGTGATGTCAAATACATCGATGCGACGCTCGACAAAGATCCAGCACGTGGCTCTAACGAAGCTTTGATCGAAGTCTACCGTCGCCTGCGCCCGGGCGACCTCGCAACCGTCGACAACGCCCGTCAGATGATTGAGCGGATGTTCTTTGATTTCAAGCGCTTTGACTATTCTCGTGTCGGCCGCTACAAGCTTAATCAGCGCCTTGGCCTCAACGTAGCTAATACTGCCAAGCAGCGTGTCTTCCAGATGAGCGACCTAGTAGCGATTATTTCAGAGATTATTCGACTGAACAATTCGCAGGAATCTGCCGATGATATCGACGCACTGTCAAACCGCCGTGTGAAACTCGTCGGTGAACTTGTCGCCCGCCAGTTCCGCGTTGGTATGCTCCGCATGCAGCGTAACGCTATGGACCGCATGAGTATGAGTGATATTGAAAGTGTTACCCCTGGTCAGCTGATCAATGCTCGTCCAGTAGTCGCGGCTGTGCGCGAATTCTTTGCCTCGAGTCAACTTTCTCAGTTGATGGACGAAGTTAACCCGCTTTCTGAACTTTCGCACAAGCGACGCCTCAGCTCGATGGGTCCGGGTGGTCTGTCGCGTGAACGCGCCGGTTTTGACGTGCGTGACGCGCATCCAACTCACTACGGTCGTCTCTGCTCAGTCGAAACACCAGAAGGCGCCAACATTGGTTTGGTGCTCAACCTAGCTTCGTACGCTCGTATCAACGAATACGGCTTTATCGAAACCCCCTACCTCAGGGTGGAAAAAGGTAAAGTGACCGATGAGGTTGTCTATCTCGACGCTTCGCAGGAAGTAAATGAAGTTATCGCCGATGCCGGTGCCGAACTCGATAAAAACGGTAAGTTTATTGCTGAGCGCGTCAGCGCTCGAAACGGTCTCTTGCCAGAGCAAGTGGACGCCAGCGACGTTACCTACATGGACGCGGCACACAAGCAGATTCTTGGTGCGCCAGCTAGCCTCGTGCCATTCATTGAGAAGAACCGTATCGACCGAAGTCTCACAGGTACGAACATGCAAAAGCAAGCTGTACCTCTTTTGACACCGGAAGCGCCAATCGTTGGTACTGGTATTGAGGGCGAGATTGCTCGGAATTCAAGCCAGCTGGTTGTTGCCGAAGGCGCAGGAGAAGTGGTTCGTGCTGACGGTGGTCAAATACACGTCAAGTATAAGGACGGTGTCAAGGTATACGAGCCAATTCACTTTGCCAAGAGTAACGACGACCGCTCGATCAACCAGAAGGTCTGTGTGACGCGCGGGCAGAAGGTCAAGAAGGGTGATGTTTTGATCGAAGGTGCTTCGATCGCTGATGGCGAACTGGCACTCGGAAAAGACCTGACCGTCGCCTTCATGCCATGGGGTGGTTACAATATGGACGACGCGATCGTGCTTTCGAGCCGGCTCGTCCAAGACGATACACTCACCAGCATCAACATCAAGGACTACAATGTTGAAGTCCGTGAAACAAAACTTGGCCCAGAGATCGTCACTCGTGACATCCCGAACGTGTCCGAAGAAAGCCTGCGTCATCTCGACGAAAATGGTATTGTCCAGGTTGGCTCTGAAGTCAAGGCTGGCGACGTGCTGGTCGGCAAGATTACGCCAAAGGGTGAGCAGGAACTCAGTTCTGAGGAACGATTGCTACGGGCTATCTTTGGTGAAAAAGCCAAGGACGTCCGCGATACCTCTCAGCGTATGAATAATGCTGGTGGCGGCAAGGTTGTCGGTGTAAAGATCTTCTCACGCGAGAACGGTCATGAGCTAAAGGCTGGCGTGCTGATGCAAATTCAAATCTTTGTAGCGCAGCTACGTAAAATCTCTGTCGGCGACAAGCTGGCAGGACGACACGGAAACAAGGGCGTTGTCGCTCGTATTCTCCCCGTTGAGGACATGCCGTTTATGGAAGATGGTACAGCCGTCGATGTTGTCTTGAACCCGCTCGGTGTGCCATCTCGTATGAATATCGGACAGCTGTTTGAAACACATCTCGGTATGGCAGCGCGTGCGCTGGGCTACAAGGTAGCTACACCACCATTTAATGGGGTACCAAACGAGGTTATCTCTGACGAACTCGAGAAAGCTGGTCTCGCCCGCGACGGTAAGAGCCAACTATTCGATGGTCGTACTGGTGAGCCATTTGAAGAGCGAACGACAGTCGGTGTGATGCATATCATCAAACTACACCACATGGTACAAGACAAGATCCACGCTCGTTCTATTGGTCCCTACACGATGGTCACGCAGCAGCCGCTCGGTGGTAAAGCACAAAACGGTGGTCAGCGTTTCGGTGAAATGGAGGTGTGGGCGCTTGAGGCATACGGCGCAGCGACAACCCTGCAGGAGATGCTAACAATCAAGTCCGACGACGTCTATGGCCGAGCTAAGGCCTACGAATCGATCATCAAAGACGAACAAATCGTTGGTCCAAAACTACCAGAAAGCTTCAACGTGTTGGTGAAAGAGCTTCAGGGGCTCGGGCTGCGTGTTGACCTGCTCGACGAATCTGAGATCATCGATGCCGAAGATGTTATCGCAGAAGCTGGTCCAGCAGACAAAACGGTTCCAATCGCGATAATCGACACTGACGACAATGTAGAAACAATCCTCGATGAAGCTGACGACATTGATCTTGAGGAAGACGGGCTGAATGTCCAAGACATAGAAGAAGTAAAGGAGGAGCAGTAATATGACACGGGTGATTCAAACAAGTGGTATCGCCGATTTCGATGCTGTTCGCCTCGCCGTTGCCAGCCCGGACGATATCCTTAAATGGAGTCACGGTGAGGTAACCAAACCGGAAACGATCAACTATCGAACTCAGAAGCCTGAACGTGACGGCCTGTTCTGTGAGCGAATTTTCGGTCCAGTCAAGGACATTAACCCGCACGACAGTAAACTAAAAGGTGTTCGCTCGCGTGAAGCAGCTGTTGACAAGAACGGTGAGCTCGTCACGAAAGCAATCGTCCGACGTGAACGAATGGGGCACATCAACCTAGCCGCACCAGTTGCGCACATCTGGTTTATGCGCGGTACGCCAAGTGCGATGAGCCTGCTGCTTGGTCTGACGGTGCGAAACCTTGAGCGCATTGCTTACTTTGCAACTTACGTTATCTTGAAAGCTGATACCGAAAAGCGTGACCAAATGTTGGCTGATCTTGAGGCTGAGACCGAAGCTGGCCGCGCAGCGATCAAAATACGCTACGAAAAAGAGGCAGAAGCCGAGAACGTCGACGTCAAAGCTCTGGCAGAGGCACGTACCAAAGAAAATGATGAGCTTGAGGAGCGTTACCTCGCCAAGAAAACTCAGCTCGAGAGCTTGGTAAAGGGTGCACTCATTACTGAAACCGACTACCGTAACCTTCCTGAGGAATACGAAGAATTGGTGGAGGTTGGCATGGGCGGCACAGCGCTGCACGCGCTACTTGATGAGATCGACCTTCCGATGTTGATCGCACAATTGACTGAGGAAGTTGAGTCCGCCAAAGGCCAACGAGAGAAGAAGCTGCTCAAGCGCCTAAAGGTGCTCGAAAGCATGCAGGCAGCCGGTATCAAGCCGAGCAGCCTCTGTATGACCGTTATGCCAGTTATCCCACCGGATCTTCGTCCGATGGTGCAGCTGACCGGTGGTCGTTTTGCAACAAGTGACCTCAATGATCTCTACCGCCGCGTCATCAACCGTAACAATCGTCTCAAGAAACTAATTGAGCTAAATGCGCCGGAAGTGATCCGACGCAACGAAATGCGTATGCTACAAGAGGCAGTTGACGCCTTGATTGACAATTCAGCTGCTCGCGGTGGCCGTGCCGTCAATGCGACCGGTGGTCGCCGACGCCTCAAGTCGATCAGCGACATGCTGAAAGGTAAGCAAGGGCGTTTCCGCCAGAACTTGCTTGGTAAGCGAGTCGACTACTCTGGCCGCTCCGTCATCGTAGTTGGTCCAAAGCTAAAGATTAGCGAATGTGGTTTGCCGAAGCAGATGGCGCTTGAGCTATTCAAGCCGTTTGTGATCAGTTGGCTGATTCGCGGTGAACACGCGCACAATATTCGCTCGGCAACTCGTCTGATCGAAGCTGGTGACGCCTTGGTCTGGGACGCACTCGATGCTGTTATCGAAGGTAAATACGTACTACTGAACCGTGCACCATCGCTGCACCGTCTGAGTATTCAGGCCTTCCAGCCGAAACTTGTCGAAGGTAAAGCAATTCAGTTACACCCACTGGTTGCCAATGGATTTAACGCCGACTACGACGGTGACCAGATGGCGGTTCACCTGCCACTAAGTGACGAGGCGCAAACTGAAGCGCGTGAACTAATGAGCGCTACAAACAACCTGCTGAAGCCAGCCGACGGTTCGCCGGTACTCAATATCGGCCAGGACGTCGTGCTCGGCAACTACTACCTGACGTACGAAAAGCCAAGCGCCCAGACAAAAGACCGCAAGGCATACAGCTCGGTATACGAAGCCGAGATGGCCTACGACGGCGGTAAATTGCAGCTCCAGACACCGATTCGTATATTTGCCAAGGGTGAAGTGCGCGACACCACGCTCGGTCGAGTCTTCTTTAATGAGATTCTACCAAGCGACTTTCCGTACGACGACAGCATTCAGAGCAAGAAGCAGCTGAAGAAAGTTCTGGCGAAAATCTTTGCGCGCTACGGCGCCGAAGAAACTGCTCGGACGGCCGACCGTATGAAAGGTCTGGCTTTCCGTTTTGCAACGATTGCCGCCGTTTCTACCGGCAAGGACGACTACATCAGCTTTGATGAGATCGGTGAATTCGTCGCTGAAGGCGATGCCAAGGCTGCGCTTATCTCAGAACAGTTCGACCAGGGATTGATCACTGAGAGTGAACGCTATAGTCTAACCGTCGCCAACTGGCGAAGTGTCGACTCGCGCGTTGAGCAGTTCCTACGCGACCAGCTGGCTGGCATGGATACCAGTATTTCCGTCATGGTTAACTCTGGTGCTCGTGGTGATATCTCAAACGTCAAACTGGCGAGTGCGATGATTGGTATTCAGGTCGATGCGACCAACCGTGAGATTGAGCTACCGATTCGGAGCTCGTTCAAGAAGGGACTTTCCAGCCTGGAAGCCTTCGTGGCGACTCGAGGTGCTCGTAAAGGTCTGATCGACACCGCCCTCAAGACGGCTGACTCGGGATACCTGACTCGCCGTTTGGTTGATGTCTCGCAAGATGTCTTTACTGTCGAGGACGAGGCTGGTGACGACGATGGATTTACGATCCACCGCAGCGAGTCCGAACTAACGATGATCGACTTTGGTAACCGTCTCTACGGCCGCTATACTGCTGAAGAAATACCAGGTCATATTGGCAAGAATGAGCTGATCAGCCGTGAAGTCGCTGACGCTATCGAAGCAGACAAGGACATCACTTTGGTGAAGATCCAGTCTGTTCTGTCTACCAATAACCTTCGAGGTATTCCACAGCGAAGTTATGGTATCGACATGGCAACAGGTAGCTTGGTCGCACCAGCGCAGCCGGTTGGTGTCATTGCCGCTCAGTCGGTCGGTGAGCCAGGTACTCAGCTGACACTGCGTACCTTCCATGCCTCCGGTGTAGCTGGTGGTGACATTACGCAGGGTCTACCACGTGTCGAGGAACTGTTTGAAGCTCGCTCGCCGAAAGGTCAGGCGCACACTACTGAAGTCACCGGGTTGGTTGATGTCTGGGAAGATGGCAAGAACTATATCGTACAGGTTACTCCAGAGTCAGGTACGGTGGAACGTCTGCCGCTTGATGGCCGAACGGTAAAGGTAAAGGCCGGCAGTAGTGTAAAAACTGGTGACGTGCTTGCCACCGCAAAGGGTGACACTAAGCCGCTCGTCGCACCGTTTGACGGGGTGGTTGAAGTAGCTGAAGATACGCTCGTCATTGCCGCAAATGCCAGTGCGCCCGTTCGCTACGAGATCCCTGGTTCAACACAACTGGTGGTTAGTGCCGGCGATAGTGTGGTGGCCGGTGACCGCCTGACAATCGGTTCGCTGAACTTGCACGACTTGATGCGCCTGAAGGGTGTCGAAGCCACACAGCGCTACATCATCAATGAAGTGCTGCGTATCTATGCTGCTCAAGGTCAAGACGTGGCCGACAAGCACCTGGAGATCATCGTTCGCCAGATGTTTAGTCGTGTGCAGGTCGAAGATCCAGGGGATAGCGCCTTTGTAATGGGCGATATCGTCTCTAAGGCGGCTGTCGTCGACGCCAATGAACAGCTTGCAAATGAAAGCAAAGACTTGGTGCAGTATGCCCAGCTATTGCTCGGTATCACCAAGGTCTCGATCTGGAGCGATAGCTGGCTTAGTGCGGCATCATTCCAGGACACGACTCGCGTGCTGATCAATGCGGCGACTTCTGGTCGCGCCGATCATCTGCACGGACTGAAGGAAAACGTGATCATCGGTCGTAAGATTCCGGTAGGTACAGGAGCGATGACATACGCGAATGCTGATGTCGAAGCAGATACTGACTTCACCGATCACATCGCCGAAGATGCTGAGATTGCTGGATAGTTCGCACTAAGGCAGGTAAATAGCCCTGAACACAAGGGCTATTTATCGTTAGTCGGATGTTGCCAGAACCCGCTACCGTCTAGACATACAGAGTAGAATCTGTTACTCTAATGACAAGAGTTTCAGTGTCCCTTTAGCAAGGATGCGAACGAGTTCAGCACGTTTGCTGCGTGATACATTCGTCTAATAATTACTAAAAGTTTTAGGAGTCAGCATTTTTTATGCCAACGATTAACCAATTGGTGCGAAAGCCTCGCAAGACTGCTCCGAAAAAGAGCAAGTCGCCGCATCTAGGAAAAGGCTATAACGCTCTAAAAACACGCTACACAAATCAAAATGCACCGCTTATGCGCGGCGTATGTATTAAGGTGACCACAAAAACTCCGAAAAAGCCTAACTCTGCTCTGCGTAAGGTAGCGCGCGTTCGTCTAACGAATAAAGATGAAGTCTGGGCTTACATCGGTGGTGAAGGCCACAACCTCCAGGAGCACGCCGTCGTGCTGGTACGTGGTGGACGTGTACCAGACCTTCCGGGTGTGCGCTACCACATCGTACGCGGTGCGCTTGACCTGCAAGGTGTCCAGAAGCGTGCCCAAGGCCGTTCCAAGTACGGTACGAAAAAGGAGTCTAAGTAATGCCACGTAAAGTTACCAAGAAACTCCAACGCGAGCTGAAACCAGACCGCAAGTACCAGAGTGTACTCGTGCAGCGTCTGATTAACAAGTCAATGCTTGATGGCAAGAAACTGCTCGCTGAGCGTGCAGTTTACAGTGCTCTCGAGCAAGCTGCCAAGAAACTGAATTCAGAGGATCCACTCGAGGTCTTTGAGAAAGCGTTACGGAACGTCAGTCCGAACTTCGAAGTAAAAAGCCGCCGTGTTGGCGGTGCAAACTACCAGATTCCATTCCCAGTACAGGGTCACCGCCAGTTGCACTACGCGTTTAGTTGGATGGTGCAATCTGCTCGAGCTCGCAGTGGTATGCCATACGACAAGCGCTTGGCCGCTGAGATCGTCGATGCCTATAACGAAGCTGGTGCTGCCTTCAAGAAGAAGGAAGACACCCACAAGATGGCCGAGGCCAACCGTGCCTTCGCTCACTTTGCCCGAGGCTAATTAATGGTCGAACGACAACCAGGCCGCCCCAGCGAAGAAGAATTCATCGGGGCGGCACTTCGTTTTCTGCACGACGATTACACAGCGGAGTATCTGCATGTTTCTGCTAGCTACACAGGGCGTGTGTATGTATACTACCCGGGGAAGGCGATGGATATCGAGACAATCCATAAGGAATATTTTGCCGAAGGCATCACAGGCGACCGAGAGTCGATCCGTGACTTTGCTTTACGCCAACTCGCCGCCTACCAGCGGCTAAGGAAAACTTGACGCCAAGCAATCCCTTCTGTTATAACAAAGACAAATGAGAGTAATACAAACAGGACAAGGAAACTGAAATATGACGGCGCAGTCATGCCGTCATGACTCGCCGCCTCATTTACCCCCTGTTTCCGCCGCCCCCATCCTTAAATATTACGATAGCGATACAAAGCGCATTGAGGGTGCACATCAGTTCGAAGCACCGATCGATGACCGAGGCGTTGTAAACATATTTAAAACAGTAGAGCTGGCGCTTAGTCTTGTCGATGACGAATACCGCTGGCCGCGTGACGAACCAAAACCAGATATCCACCACTTTGTATGGGAGCGTGACCGCTATCACCCGAGGCACTACGGTGGTAATCTCATCCCACGGGATTATCGTGATAAGATTTCCTTTCACAAAGGCTACTTGCCGCGGCAACTTCATGAGTTTATTCACGTTGCTATTGCGCCGCCGCCTGTGCCTGACTTTGCGGTGATGGAAGCGCGAGTTCGTGACTACGAGCTTGCCGAAAATCTGCTTGAGAGTGCCCGAGGTGCTGTAACCGCTTTTAGAAATCCAGGAAAGATTAGCGGCGTCCCCTATTGTTCGCAGACTGGAGAGATACTCCTAGAAGAGGAAATTCTCCTTCAGGTGATGACCAACTTTGAGAGCTATTTCGAAAATAGCAAGCATGAATTAAATGATGATAACGAGTTTCTCGATGTGGCTGCCATCGTTGAACGCTCACCAGAACAAGTAGCGAGAGAGCTAGGCCGGCTGGCCGGTAGCCGTGCTGTAAATTTTATGCCGATGATCTACGGCCGTCGTCGGCGCGTTTGGAGAGTGGCGTAGATTTTCTCAGCGGGAGGCTCTTGGGTGCGACGTTACTGACTAGGATAAGTGCAAGAAGTACGGCGAAGCCACACATGATCGATGGAATAGCGCCAATCGTCTGTGGGTCAATGACATTGACTGTTGTTGTCGGGATGAGGAAGGATAGATAGCCGACCATTAATGCGTAAAGAGGTCGACGGCGCTTTCTGGGTAGCGACTTGCCAAAGATGATGGTGAGCGTGATACCAAGCAGAAGCCAGCCGTAGTAATACAGGCTGTAAAGTAGGGTGCTGGCCTGGGTAACATCGAATACCGCGTAGTTGGCGTAACAGGTATGGCCGGAGATGGCCTGTGTGGCGAAGACAAAATAGGCGATAAATGCAGCGGCTGTTAGATAACTAAACCACACCAGGATCCGCTCTTTTCGCCGAGCAAGGACGTAAATAAGGTGAATACCGAGCGGTGGAAGCATGGTAATCGAGGCATAGCCAATGCGCGACCAGACGCCACCAGGGACACCCACGCCGCCGCAGAGAAGAAACTCAGTGCCCTGAAAGGTCGCTAGAAACACGAGAAGCGCCGTGATGAGCCGAGTGGTGACGGTCATGCGGTAGCGCCATACGACATAGGCGGCGCTGATGATTTCGATCAAAAATGTCGCAAGCATCACGAGTGGCGAGAAGCAGTAAAGGTGTAAGTCACGTTTGGGCAGCATATAAAAGGTAGTATATACTGCTTGTGTTTGCGACGTAAAGAGAGGAGGTGTACGATTGCTGTATGTCCTATGAATTTGAGGCGAGAGATATGCGCAGCGGTGCGATTGCATGGCATATCCAGGAGCGATTTACTCAAACCGAGGATGGCCTCGTTTGCTATGTCAAAGAAGTGTATGACCGATATCGTGACGTCCCTGAAGGCACGCGCTATTCAATCATGAGCAGACTAGAGGTGGTTGCAGCATTGTTTGAAGATGACGGTTTCGATAGTTTAGATAACACCGAAGCTCCTGAGTTGACTCCGTTTATGGTCGGTGCCTGTGCGGCGTTTGATGTGCTTTCGATGGAAGCAGCCGAACAAGGCGTACGTGACACGGATTGTCTGGCTGCTTGGGCGGATTCGGAGGGATTTTTACCGATTGTCCGTATCGATATGACACAGTACGACCCGGTCAAACGCTACGATGCGTTGGTAACAGCGACACAGTCGGTGGCGAAAGCTCGTCTTATGGAGATCAAGCCACCGTATGCCAAGCTGCTGGTATCTCTCGGTAGAGCAGTTATCAACGAAGGTCTGATACTACCTGAGCAACTACCGAGCCTTAACCATGGCTTTGCCTTTGCTTTAGGGGGGAGCCAACTGGCGCTTGAACTCCTCTGTCTAGACTTGGAAGATGGCGACAAGGTGAGCGAGGAAGAGCTGGCTCGCTGGCTGGCCGACTAAACGATAGGTAAGCGCGTAAGGTGCTGGATAACCAGGGCTTATTCTGGTATAATGATCGGTAAAGCGCTATTTTTTATGGCAAAAAATAATTAACCCGAGAGGAATAAAGAGAATGGCCCAAGTAGATGTCCCGCTGAAGGACTACCGTAATATCGGCATTATTGCCCACATCGACGCCGGCAAAACGACGACGACCGAAGGTATTTTGTACCGCACCGGTATCAACCACAAGATCGGTGAGGTTCGCGGTGACGGTGATGGCGCGACAACCGATTGGATGGCACAGGAAAAAGAGCGTGGCATCACGATTACCTCTGCTGCCGTGACTTGCTTCTGGAAGGGCTGTAAGATTAATATTATCGACACCCCCGGTCACATCGACTTTACTGCCGAGGTTGAACGTAGTCTGCGCGTGCTTGACGGTGCGGTTGTCGTCTTTGACGGCAAGATGGGCGTAGAGGCACAGACCGAAACTGTCTGGCGCCAGGCGAACAAATATGGTGTGCCGCGCATCTGTTTTGTGAATAAGATCAATCAGATTGGTGGGGACTTTTATAAATCTCTTGATACGATCCACCACCGTCTTTCAAAGCATGCGCTGCCAATACACCTGCCAATCGGGTTTGAAAAAGACATCAATGGCGTGGTTGATCTCGTCGACATGAAAGCCTACACCTATAGCGACTATACCGACCACGAGATGGTTCAGGGTGAAATTCCTGCAGATATGCTCGAGAAGGCCAAGAATGCCCGCAGCCTACTGGTTGAAGCAGCCGTCGAAGCTGATGACGAATTATTTGAGCGTTTCCTCGACAAAGGTGAAGAATCAATCACCATCGAAGAGCTAAAAGGCGCCCTGCGTAAGCGCGTCCTTGATGGTGAGTTCTACTTGGTCACCGGTGGTGACGGCCGTGGCGTTATGGTTGAGAAGGTACTCGACCTTGTGGCTGACTATTTGCCGTCTCCACTTGATATTCCGGCGATCCAAGGCACCAACCCCAAGACCGGTGATGCGGTCGAGCGCCACCCTGACGACAAAGAGCCGCTGGCAGCGCTGGCCTTTAAGATTGCCACCGACCCCTTTGTCGGCCGTCTAATCTTTGTTCGCGTCTACAGTGGTAAACTGTCAGCCGGTTCTTATGTCCTCAATACGACAACCGGCGAAAAAGAACGTATTGGTCGCGTCGTGCGGATGCACGCCGATAAGCGCGAGGATATTGACGGTATTGGTGCCGGCGATATTGCAGCCGTCGTTGGGCTAAAAGGAACCTTTACCGGTCATACGTTGGCCGATACGGCACATCCAATTGCGCTTGAGAGCATTACTTTTGCAGATCCTCCGGTGTCGATCGCGGTTGAACCAAAGACGAAAGCCGACCAGGAAAAGATGGGTATCGCCTTGCAACGTCTGACGGAAGAGGATCCAACGTTCCGCGTTCATACTGATGAAGAAACTGGCCAGACGATCATGTCAGGTATGGGTGAGCTCCACCTTGATATTTATATCGACCGCATGCGTCGTGAGTTTAACGTCGAAGCAAATGTCGGTGAACCTCAGGTTGCCTACCGTGAAACCATTCGTGGTACTGCCGAGGCGCAGGGTAAGCACGCCAAGCAGTCGGGTGGACGTGGTCAGTATGGTGATGTCTGGGTACGCTTCGAGCCAACCGAATCCGGTGAGGGCTTTGAGTGGGGTGATGAAATCAAGGGCGGTGTCGTGCCTCAAGAATACCGCGAACCAGTACGTAAGGGCGTTAAAGAAACCCTCGAAGGTGGTGTCATTGCGGGTTATCCGATGATAGGGGTCAAAGCGACACTGTACGATGGTAGCTATCATGATGTCGACTCTAGCGAGCTGGCATTTAACCTAGCCGGAGTCCTGGCCGTTAAGGCAGGTATTCCGAAGGCAAAGCCGGTTCTACTCGAGCCTATCATGAGAGTCGAAGTCACGACTCCGGAAGAGTTTATGGGTGATGTGATCGGAGACCTAAACGCTCGACGCGGACGGATTGAGGCTATGGAAGATTTGCAAGGCGGCGCCAAGCTAGTTCGTGCAATGGTTCCGCTGGCAAGCATGTTTGGCTACACCAACGATGTTCGATCGATGTCACAGGGTCGTGCTGCGTCGACGATGGAGCTTGCGACCTATGAGGAAGTTCCACCAAATGTTGCTGCAGAGATTATCGAGAAGCGCTCGAGCAAGTAACAGCGATAAATACCCGGAAAATACTCCGGGTATTTTCTTGCCCGCGGCCAGCGAACCTTGTCGAAGCAGAACACAAGCGGTATGATGGGAGTAATGAAAAAATTCCTGCCGCTGCTTATGATACTGCTGACAGTAGCCGGCTTAAGCGCCCTCGGATGGTGGCTACTCAAGGATGTTCGGATGGATGTATTGATGCCCCACGGTGCGGTAGCCGTTCAGCAGCAGCGGCTACTTATTTTTACGGTTATTTTGAGTGCAGTTGTCGTGCTACCGGTTTTTACACTACTCGGTGTTTTCGCTTGGCGCTACCGCGCAGGTAATAAACGCGCCAAATATCGGCCACATTTTAGTAGTAGCCGTCGACTTGAGATAGTCTGGTGGGGCATCCCAATCGTGATTATTGCCATTCTCGGTGCGGTTGCCTGGTATACCAGCCATAGCCTTGACCCATACCGGCCGCTTGCCTCAGAGAATAAAACGATCGAAGTTCAAGTGATCGCTTTGCAATGGAAGTGGCTCTTTCTCTACCCGGATGAGCAGGTTGCCACGTTAAATCAACTGGTCATCCCAGCCGATACCCCAGTACACTTCACCTTATCGGCCGATGCACCGATGAGCGCCTTTTGGATACCGGCACTTGGATCACAGATTTATGCGATGAACGGCATGTCATCGCAGCTGCATCTGATAGCAGACGAAACCGGTGAATATAAAGGTTACAGTACTAATATCAACGGCCGAGGCTATGCGGACATGACCTTTAATGTCCATGCCACGTCGGCGTCCAAATACAAGGAGTGGCTACAGCAAGCTGGCCAGTCGCCGTCAGTTCTGACAATGAACGGCTACCACCTGCTAGCCGAGCCAAAGAGTGATCGAGTTGAGCGCACCTACCGGCTGACAGATAGCCAGCTTTACGGTAAAATTATGGAAATGCATATGAGCGGCCACAGTACGGAGGAGATGAAGTGAGCGATTTGCTTGAGATGCTGCTTGGCCGGCTTTCTTCCAGCTATCTGCCTGCCGACCCAGTCACGCTCGGAGCAGCTGCTGGCATTGTCGGCGGCGGCGTCCTTACGATCGCAGCACTGACTTATTTCAAGAAATGGAAATGGCTCTGGCGGAACTGGTTGACATCACTTGACGCCAAAAAGATCGGCGTTATGTATATTATTGTCGCCATCTTAATGCTTGTTCGCGGGTTGGCCGATGCCACAATGCTGCGCTTGCAGACTGCTACTGCTGTTGGCGGTAATGCCGGTCCGATCCAGACCGATACATTCCAACAAGTTTTTACGGCACACGGGACGATCATGATTTTCTTTGTTGCGATGGGGCTGATGTTTGGCTTGATCAATATCGTCATGCCGCTGATGCTCGGTGCACGCGATATGGCATTTCCGTTCCTCAATTCAATCAGCCTTTGGCTTTTTATTGCTGGCATGGTGCTCGTCAATGTATCACTTCTTATCGGTGGCTTTTCAAACGGAGGGTGGCTCGGGTATCCGCCACTGACCGAACTGCAGTACAATCCAGGGCCGGGTGTTGATTACTGGATCTGGTCGCTGCAGATTGCTGGTGTCGGTAGCTTACTTTCGGGTATTAATTTTATGGTGACGATTTTAAAGAAACGTGCCCCCGGTATGACGCTGATGAAGATGCCGATTTTTGCTTGGAGTGTGCTGGTAACGACTGTCTTGATCATGCTGGCATTTCCCATCTTGACGGCGACACTCGGCATGCTGTCGCTCGACCGATTGATGGGTATGCACTTCTTTACTTCCGATCTCGGCGGCAACCCAATGATGTACATTAATCTCATTTGGGCATGGGGGCACCCTGAAGTCTATATCCTCGTGCTGCCAGCCTTCGGTATTTATAGCGAGATCGTGGCAACGTTCGCACGTAAAGCGCTGTTTGGCTACAAGACAATGGTAGCGGCGCTAGTGGCGATCATGTTCTTTTCGTTTATCGTCTGGCAACATCACTTCTTCACAATGGGGGCGGGCGCCAACGTTAACGCGTTTTTTGGTATTATGACAATGATTATTGCCATTCCGACCGGCGTTAAAATATTTAACTGGCTATTCACGATGTATGGCGGACGCATTACCTTCACGGCACCGATGATATGGTTCCTGTGCTTTGTGGTTACTTTCACGCTCGGTGGCGTCACGGGTGTTATGATGGCGGTACCGGCCCTCGATTTTCAGGTGCATAATACGCTGTTTTTGGTCGCTCATTTTCACAATACGATTATTGGCGGTGTGGTATTTGGTTTTCTGGCGGCGATTACGTATTGGTTCCCGAAGGTATTTGGCTTTCGTTTGCACGATCGTCTCGGTCGTTATTCGGCATACGCTTGGCAGCTGGGCTTTATCTTGGCGTTTCTCCCACTCTACGCGCTTGGCCTAATGGGTGCCGCGCGGCGAATCGACCACTATGACGACCCATCATGGCAGCCATTCTTTATCGTCTCTGGCATCGGTGTGCTCGTTATCGGGCTGGGTACGGCTCTGTTTGTCTTACAGCTGGTGGTTAGTGTCTGGCAGCGCAAGAAATTACGTGACCGAACCGGAGATCCGTGGGATGGCCGGACGCTGGAATGGTCGGTACCGTCTCCGGCACCACATTATAACTTTGCAGTCATCCCGACCGTCTCGTCTCGTGACGAGTGGTGGGAACGAAAACAGCGTGGCGTCAAACCGCTCGCCCGTAGTGCCTACCAAGATATTTATGTAGCGCGTAATACGGGGGTTGGACTGTTTATTGGCATGGCTGCTGCGGCGCTCGGCTTTGGCGCGATCTGGCATATGTGGTGGCTGATGATATTCGGCGCAGCGCTCATCGTCATATTACTCCTCGTACGCACGATGAAAGACGGCTCAGATGAGGTAAAGATTTCTGCCGACGAATTATTCCAAGCCGAGAAGAGAAGAGCTGTATGACCGCACGGGTGAGTTTGTCGGAAAAATTCCAGACAGTTGGACTTGGCTTCTGGCTCTATCTAATGACCGATATGATGCTATTTGCCAGCCTGTTTGCGACTTATATAGTACTGAAATCAGGTACGGCCGACGGCCCGGCTGCGCATGACTTGTTTGACCCGCAGTACGCACTGATCGAAACCCTACTGCTGCTGACGAGTAGCTTCATGTGTGGCCTGGCGTATCTCGCGGCTCGTCGAAAGAACAGACAGGCAGCACTCAGCTTCCTCTTCGGCACGCTGCTACTTGGCGTCGGCTTCTTGTGGTTAGAGGTGCAAGAATTCCACGCTTTCGCTACCGCTGGCCACTCATGGCAAACGAGTGCCTTTCTGTCAGGATTCTTTACCCTGGTGGGGACGCATGGCGCACATATCGCGATTGGTCTGATCTGGGGATTGGCGATCACCTTGTATCTCTTACTAAGGGGCATATCGGATGATTTACTGTGTAAATTCGGTATGTTTGCGCTCTTTTGGCATTTCCTCGACGTGGTTTGGATATTTATCTTTACGATTGTCTACCTTTTAGGAGCTGCCTCATGAAAGAAGAAATAGCGATGAGCCGACAGATTATCGGCTATATCGTCGGCTTCGTCACCTCGCTAATATGCACGGTTGCGGCCTATTTGATCGCCACACGTCTTGCCCTCGATCTGACGACCGATGTGCTAGCCTTCAGTTTGCTGGTACTGGCGTTAATCCAGCTGCTCGTGCAACTGCGCTTTTTCCTTCATGTCGGCTCCGAACCTAGTCCAAAATGGCAATCGCTGAGCATTATTTTTACCGTACTAATGCTGCTAATTGTTGTTGTTGGCTCGCTCTGGATTATGCTGAACCTCAACTATCGCATGGGCATGTCCGGTGAAAAGATGAACGAATACATGATTGAGCAAAACAAAAAAGGCTTTTAATGCGAAGCATAGTAAAGGACTATTATCAGCTGACCAAACCTGGTGTGTTGTACGGAAATGTGTTAACTGGCGCTGCCGGCTTCTTGCTCGCCAGTGCCGGTGCGGTCGATGGATGGCTCTTTTTGGCAGCAATCGGCGGCATGACACTCGTGATCGCTGCTGCCTGTGTCATCAATAACTACCTCGATCGAGACATCGACCAGATAATGGAACGAACCAAAAATCGACCGAGCGTTGTTGGTACAGTGTCCTCGGCCAATATTCTTCGCTTCGGGGTTATACTAGCGCTACTAGGATTTGCCAGCTTGGCACTATGGACGAACTGGCTGGTGGTAGTGATCGGTGCGATTGGGTTTATCACCTACGTCTGGCTGTACGGCACGCTTTCAAAGCGTCGTTCGATTCACGGTACGCTGGTCGGTAGTATTTCTGGCGCTATGCCGATTGCCGGCGGCTACGCAGCGGTCAGTGGAGCTGTTGACCTCGGCCTCATCATCGTGTTTCTTATTATGTTTTTTTGGCAATTTCCTGAGTTTTACTCGATCGCAATATACCGCAAGAAAGAGTATGCTGCGGCGCACCTACCCGTCATGCCAGTAATAAAGGGTGTACGGGCGACAATTGTTCAGATTTTTATTTACACGATCCTATACGTTATCGCCACGCTACTACTGGTCGTTTTTGGCTATGTCGGTACCGCCTATGCTTTCGTCGTGAGTATTATGGGACTCTACTGGATCTACTTGGGATATCTGGGGTTGCGTCATCCTCGGCCTGCCGTGTGGGCGAAAGAGATGTTCAAGTTTTCAATGTGGACAATCTTGGTACTGTGTGTAATGTTGGCGCTCGGGCCGGTTCTGCCTTGATGGTATACTGATAGGTAATATGACCAATGAATAACACAAAAAGGATGAATCGATGCAAATAACGATCGTTGGTGGCGGCTTTGGTGGTATAAAAGCGGCGCTGGAGCTTGCAAAGAAGCGGCGTCACACCATTACGCTTATCTCAGATAGAGATGAGTTTCAGTACTATCCCTCACTATTCGCTACCGCTACTGGCGGTAGTCACCGACAGTCATGGGTGCCGCTCGCCGATATCTTTCGCCATCACCGGAACGTCACGATTGTCCGTGACAGTATAATAAAAATCGATCCTAGCATGCGACTACTGAAAGGGCAGGCAGGTGAATACCGCTATCACACGTTGATTCTGGCTCTGGGGAGCGTCACGAGCTACTTTGGAATCAAGGGACTCGACCAGTACGCGTACGGCATTAAGTCGGAAGACGAGATACGTGAGCTGCAGCAACATTTGTATGATGAGATGAGTGATGGTAGTGACGATGAGAAAAATTATGTTATCGTCGGTGCCGGACCGACCGGAGTAGAGTTGGCCGGCGCGCTTGGTGAGTATATTAAGACGCTTCGTCTCCACTTCGGTATTCGTAAAAAGAGTATGAAGATCAGCCTAATTGAGGCGGCGCCCCGTGTGCTGCCAAAGTTGTCTGTTGAGACAAGTCAGGCCGCCCATCGACGACTTAGAAAGCTCGGTATCCACATTCAGACAAAAACGCGCGTCGAAAGACAGACGGTAAATAGTTTGATCGTCAACGACAAGCCGCTAGTGACTCAGACGGTCATCTGGACGTCAGGTGTGACAAATGCAGCATTTTTTACCGAAAACAAAGCTATTTTTACGCTCAATGAACGAGGGAAGGTCGTCGTCGATGCATACCTGCAGGCGTTACCAAATGTCTATGTCATCGGTGATAATGCCGCTACGCCGTACTCAGGGATGGCACAAACTGCGTTACATGATGCGATATATGTCGCAAAACGTCTTGGGGGCAGTAAAAAGCCCTACCGGCCAGTCATGCCGTCATGCGTCGTGCCGATTGGACGCCACTGGGCAGTGTTTGAGCGTGGCAAACTACGTTTTAGCGGTTGGATCGGGTCATTGTTTCGGATGGCCGCTGATTTTGTCGGTTATAGTGATATCCTTCCGATCGGGTGGGCGTTTGAAGCATGGACAAGCATGAAAAAGAAAGAAATGAAAATTCCTTCCCGTAATGCTTCGACGTCAACCGGTAACGACCAGATAAAATAGCCTTTACGAGCCGGGCAATTATATGTATAATGAGCCTATACGTTGTGGGGTCTATTATTGACTGCCGCACGAAATGTAATTATTAAAGGAGAAAAACCAGAAATGGCAGATTTCGATCGAAGCAAGCCGCACGTCAACGTTGGTACCATGGGTCACGTTGACCACGGTAAAACAACCCTAACGGCAGCAATCACGCACGTCCTTGCAAAGAAATTGCCAAGCGACGTCAACCAGCCTCGTAAATACGAGGACATCGACAACGCCCCTGAAGAGAAGGCTCGTGGTATTACCATTGCTTCTTCTCACCAGGAGTACGAGTCAGAAAAGCGCCACTACGCGCACGTTGACATGCCAGGACACGCCGACTACGTCAAGAACATGATTACCGGTGCTGCCCAAATTGACGGTGCTATTCTCGTAGTTGCTGCTAACGATGGCCCACTGCCACAAACCCGCGAGCACGTGCTGCTTGCCCACCAGGTGAATGTGCCAAAGATCGTTGTCTTCCTGAACAAGATGGACCTAGCTGATCCAGAATTGGTTGAGCTAGTCGAAATGGATGTTCGCGAGCTACTGACAAAGAACGGTTACGACGGCGACAACGCGCCAATCATCAAAGGTTCTGCTACCAAAGCTCTCGATGGTGATCCAGAGAACGAAGAGGCGATTATGGAACTCGTTAAAGCTCTCGACGACTACGTTGAGGAGCCAGTCCGTGACCTCGACAAGCCATTTTTGATGCCTATCGAAGACGTTTTCTCGATCAAGGGTCGCGGTACTGTCGCTACCGGCCGTATTGAGCAAGGTATCGTCAAGCTGAACGACGAAATCGAGATCATCGGTATCAAGCCTGTCCAGAAATCAGTTGTTACTGGCATCGAAGCGTTCAAGAAGAACCTCGACCAAGGTCAAGCTGGTGACAACGCCGGACTGCTGCTTCGTGGTATCGAGCGCGAACAAATCGAGCGTGGTCAAGTGGTTGCTAAGCCTGGTTCGATCACTCCTCACACCGAGTTTGAAGCTGAAGTGTACGTTCTGAAGAAGGAAGAAGGTGGTCGACACACGCCATTCTCGAAGGGCTACAAGCCACAGTTCTACTTCCGAACCACTGACGTTACCGGTGAAGTTGAACTTCCTGCAGACAAGGAAATGGTCATGCCTGGTGATACGATTACCTTCAACGTCAAGCTGCTTGCTCCAATCGCTATGGAGCAGGGTCTCAACTTCGCTATTCGCGAAGGCGGCCGCACCGTTGGTGCCGGCGTCGTGACGAAGATTACCAAGTAATCACAGTCGTCTTACTGAAAATACCTCCGAATCTTTCCGGAGGTATTTTTGTAGCGATGAGATTTTGGGGTTAGCGATAGTCATCCAGACGAACGACTGGTGCAAGCAGTCGTGGCGGTTCGACTGGCCGACGGATAGCATAGCTAATCGGCTCGGCACGTCCCCGCTGGTAGACCGAGGAAAAGACGGTCGAAACACCTTGTCTCGCAAGCTCTATCTGAAGGCGATGCATGCGTTCGTGGTTAGCAACGTCAGGACGATACTCGCCAGATCGATAAAAAGTAGCTAAGCCACTCTCCGTAATTGCTTCATCCATTGATGCTAGAGATAGCACCGGATCCATTTCTGATAAACTTTCGATTGCACCCATGCGTAGGTCTCCTGTTTTTATATAATCTAAGCGTAAGCTCGATAGGTCAGAAAATCAATGCTGAATATGATCGAGAGAGCGTTTTACAAATGCCGACAAATGAGGTAAGATAGTAGCGTAATTAATCGCACCGAAAACTCCGCCAGACGATGACTCCATTCCGATTCGAGCGTGAGGTTACGGTACATAAATGGAAGGAAGTCATTTTCCAATGGCAGAAAAAGATAGCGGTCTAAAGATTCGCATTCGCCTGAAAGCATACGATCACAAAGTGATCGACCAGTCAGCAAAACAAATTATCGATACAGCGATCCGTACCGGAGCCAGTGTCGCAGGTCCTGTGCCGCTCCCAACGCGGCGCAGCACTTTCACGGTTGTTAAAAGCCCACACGTCTATAAGACTGGTGGTGAAGCGTTCGAAATGCGCGTACACAAGCGCTTAATTGACATCACTGGGGCGACGCCAAAGACGATCGACAGTCTACAAAATCTTAGCCTGCCAGCAGGAGTTGACGCCGAAATCAGAATGTAGGCGTGCTCACTTGTCGCATAGTAAAGCATACAAAATAAGCCGCCTGGATTTCCGGCGGCTTATTTTGTTTACCTAGATTCTGACTAGTTTGTATTCTTCGAATGTTTGGTATCTTCTGGCAAGAGCTCGAGCTGGTAGGTATTTGAGTCGACTTGGTCGTATACCTCATTGATCTTTACTTGAAGGTAAATTACCCACATACCAAGAGCCAGTACGATGAGGCCAATAATAGCCCAGTAGACCGTTTGATCGGTTACTCTAAAGGCCATGAATGGCCGTGGCGTCGGAGCAACTTTGAATGTACGAAATTTTGGTCGTACCGCTTTTTTTGATGATGCATTTTTGGCGGTACGTTTCTTGGTTGCCATTAGTGACCCTCGCTATAGTTATTGTCTACGAGACATTATTACCGATAAAAATAAAAATAGCAAGTGACGCTTGAGCTTATAGATGAACTTAGCTATAGTAGGGCTACATGCCAGCAAAAACTAACAGAAAAAAAACCGGTCGGACAAAACGTGCAGTTCACAGACTGAAGCGACCCTTCGAAACCGACGGCTTATACTTATTCAAGCTTATCCTTGTAATTCTGCTTGGGTCATTTTGGGTAAAATTTGGTGAACCGGTTGTCTGGTCGCATATTACGGTTTACGCCGTACCCGTCGGGGTAATGGTGGGGCTTGTCTTGATTCGGACGCTCGAGCACTTCCAGACCGACCGAAAGATTTGGTACGCGATATTGATCATGATCGGTATTATCAGTGCGCTGAGTCCAGCCGGTATCGTTGTCTAGGAGCTGGCGTTTACTTTTTTGACGAAGTCATCGAGGGTAAGGCCGGCCGCCGTTAAGGCCGAAGCAGCCTTGCCAATATAACGAAAGTGCCACGGTTCGTACGCAATACCTGTCGATGTTTCTTTGTCCTCGGGATAGCGCAGGATAAAGCCAAATTTTGGCGCTTCAGTTGCCAGCCAGGCGGCGGTCGCTGACGATAGTGTACAGGCAGCAGCGGACCTCAGACAGGCCACGCTGTAGTCGGAGATATCGATAGCCAGCCCCGTCTGGTGCTCGCTTGCACCTGGCTGGGCAACGTATTTGTCAGCGTAGGCGCTCCCATAGTGGGTGCGGTAGGTATCGTAGAGAGCTTTTTGATCGGTGGTAGAACGATAGGCACTGGAAAGCGCTAAAGGTCGACCGTCTTTGGCGGCTCCAGCAAACAGCCGCTCGAGTGATCGTCCGGCAACTGGGACCAATCGAACGTCGCTTTCGGCAGCGTGGGCAAGTGTGTTGAAGCGAGCAAGCTTTTGCGGTCGATAGGTATCAGGCAGGAGAGCCGTCTTGGCAACATAGACCCAGATTGAGGTAGCACGAAACGGTTGATCGCTGGCAATGACGATGGCAGGTACAGAGGGAGCCACGTTTACAGATATAGTGTAGCGTTTTAGCGTCTCAGCGACTTTATGATAGGCAGTCTCCTGTAAGACTCCAGTATCCTTTTGCAATGGGTAGAACCATACAAGATACAGTCCGCACACAAGAAGAAAAAACGGCCACGCAACGAGCTTGTGACGCTTATTCATAGTCTCCCCCAGAAATGCCCCAATATGACTCAAGTGAATTGGTATGGCTCGCGGTGTATGCTTCAGCAGTCTCGCGTCCAAGGTAACGATAGTGCCAGCTTTCAGCTGTGTAACCAGTTTCGCGCTGGTTACTGTTGGTGTAGCGTTGGATGAAGCCGTATCGCCAGGCATTCTTGGCAAGCCACTTCTGCTGAGGCGTACCAGTAAAGTCACTAAGCGTTGCGCCGCTCGGTACGCGGAAGTCAACTGCTAGCCCCGTCTGGTGCTCACTATAGCCAGCACGGGCGCTGTACGTATCGGCGCCACTTTTACCACTGACGGATACCCAATAATTGTAGGTATTGACTTGGGTTTGATACGAACGGTAGCTACTGGAACTATCAAGCGGCACGGCAGCCTCGACAGCAGCCTGGCAGAGAGCTTGGAAGTCCGCAACTACCTGGGTACTGATTGTCGTAGAGCCGCGCCCGGCACAAGTGACAGTCGACAGGCTCGGCACAAAGTCTCGGGGGTTGAGTGGATGCTTTTTATTGACGACAATATCAAGCCGATGAGGGTCGTAATGTGCGGAATTGACTGATGGCACCCGAGCTGATGGTAGCGACGACTGCTTATTCTGCATGGCTTCGGCTGTTTTTCTCTCTTTGGCTTCAGCTGCTAGGGTGGCTTTCTGCCTGGCAAGTCGTGTACGAACCGCCTCGTCCAGTTTGGCAAATGCTGCGTCCTGTTTGTTATTCAAAGCATTTGCTCGCCCTTGTTCTACTCGAGAAACAACAAGCACAAAAAAGCCACTGCTGAGACACGCGAGAAGTGTAACGCCGAAGGTGAGTTTATGTCGCGCGACGAAACGATACATGGTATCTAGTATACCTTACCGCCGACGCAGACCGTAGATCTATTGACTCCTCAAGGAGTAATGTGGTATATTCATATGGTAACTTATTACGTAATAACAACTCGTTCTTGGTGAATGAAGAAGGTCCTGCTAGCAAGGAAACCGCTCGCCACCAAGAATTTTAAGTGGGAGAAAAGAAGGCATGAAAGCACTTCTCGGTACCAAGATTGGTATGACCCAGATTCTGGCTGAGGATGGTACGGCGACGCCCGTAACCCTCATTCAAGCCGGCCCTGTGACTGTGACTCAGGTAAAGTCCGTCGAAATCGACGGTTACAACGCAGTTCAGGTAGCTTATGGATCGGGTAAGAACCTGAGCAAGGCCGTCGCTGGACACGTCAAGTCCAGCAAAATTTCGCCGAAGTATATTCGGGAATTTCGTGTCGATGAGCTACCAGCTGACCTCAAAGTCGGCGACGCTATCGATATAAGTGCGTTTGCTCTCGGTGACCACGTCTCTGCGACGGGCACTAGCAAAGGTAAGGGGTTTGCCGGTACGGTAAAACGCCACAACTTTAATACTAGTAAAAAGACCCACGGTGGTAACGGTAACGTCCGTAAGCCAGGAAGTATCGGATCGATGTATCCACAAAAGATCTTCAAGGGCAAGCGTATGGCTGGTCGTATGGGCCACGAGCAGGTAACGGTTAAGAATCTTGAAGTTGCCTATCTTGATGCTACCAACAACTTGATCGGCCTCAAGGGTGCAGTACCGGGTCCTCGTAAAGGTCTTGTTATCGTCAATGGAGGTAACGCGTAATGGCTGAAACAACCAAAACCTCGACTCCTACACTACCGAAAGACATTTTTGGTGTAACGGTAGAAAACCACGAGCTACTGAAGCTCGCCTACGACAGCTATCTCGCTGGTGCTCGTCAGTCGAGCGCCAAGACGCTCGAACGCGGCGACGTCCGCGGTGGTGGTAAGAAGCCATGGAAGCAAAAGGGTACCGGCCGAGCTCGATTTGGCTCATCACGTAACCCAATCTGGCGCGGTGGTGGTATAGTCTTCGGTCCAACTGGTAACGAGAACTACACCAAGCGTATCTCAACTGCCAGCAAGCGCGTCGCTGTCAAGCAGGCGCTAAGTCTGGCAAACAAGGCCGGTAAGATTGTCGTGAGCGACGTCAAAACCGCCGGCAAGACAGCAGAAGTCGTAAAATTCCTAACTGATAATAAATTATCACGTAAGACACTCATTGTAGTCGATGAAAAGACACCAGAGTTGATTCGCGCTACGAAAAACATCCAGAATGTGATTCTTACCCGCGCAACTTACCTAAACGTCTATCACATTTTGAACGCTGACCATATCGTTATTGCGCCAAGTGCTGTTAGCGTCGTTGCAACGTGGCTTAAGGGAGGTGAAAAATAATGAGTATGCTATTAACCCCCCGCGCGACAGAAAAAGCCTATGGCCTTTCTCAGCAAAACACCTACGTATTCAATGTACCGATGGATGCCAACAAGCACCAGATTGCTGCCGACATTGCTGCACAATACGACGTCAAGGTCGTTAACGTTACAACTGCCGTCCAAGCTGGTAAGAAAATTCGTTTCTCGCGCGGCAAAAACCGCTACCCTGGCACAACCAACCGTAAAGACAGCAAAAAGGCCTATGTAACGCTCGCTAGTGGTAGTTCAATTCAAATGTTTGAACAGCCCGCCGATGAGAAAGGAGACAAGTAATGCCGATTAAAGCGTATAACCCAACGACTCCTGCTCGCCGCGGCATGACGAGCGAAGACTACAGCGACATTACCACACGTAAGCCGCTCAGGAGTCTAACTAAGAGTAAAAAGCAGAATGCTGGTCGCAACAATACCGGCCGTATTACCGTGCGTCACCGTGGTGGTGGCGTCAAGCGGCACTACCGCTTAGTCAACCACCGTCTTGCTCCTGGTACGGTTGCGACGATTGAAGAAATCGAATACGACCCAAACCGTTCAGCCCGCATTGCTCGTGTTAAAGACCAAAATGGTCTATACCACTACATTTTGGCCGACACCAGTATGGTAAAAGGCAAGAAAATCGAAAGCGGCGAAAACGCTCCGATCGAAACCTCAAACCGTATGCCACTTTCAAAGATTCCAGTCGGCTCACAGATTTACGCCATCGAAGTCAGCCCGGGCAAGGGCGCCCAGATGGTTCGCGCCGCTGGTACCAAAGCTCAGCTGATGGCTCGAGAAGGTGACTACGCTCAAGTGCGTATGCCTAGTGGTGAAGTTCGTCGTTTCCGCGTCGAAGCAACCGCTGCGATTGGTGTCGTCGGAAACGTCCAGCACCAGAACGTCAAAATTGGTTCCGCTGGTCGCAATCGCCGTAAGGGTATTCGACCAGGTGTCCGTGGTGTCGTTATGAACGCGGCCGATCACCCGCATGGTGGTGGTGACGGTGGTCGTCACGGTACCGGTAAAGCACCCCGTACCCCATGGGGTCAGCTAACGCTCGGCTACCGTACACGCCGTCGTAAGAGCACCAACAATCTAATTGTACGAACGCGCCATGAGGCGAAGAGGAAGAGGTAGGATATGAGCCGATCACTTAAAAAAGGTCCATTCGTAGACGCCAAGCTTCAAAAGAAAGTAGCGGCGCTCTCTAGTGACGACCGAGCAGTTATCAAGACATGGGCTCGTGCCAGCACGATCACCCCGGAAATGGTGGGCAAAAACTTTGCGGTTCACAACGGCCGTGTCCACGTGCCGGTTTACGTGACGGAGAACATGGTAGGGCACAAGCTCGGTGAATTTTCACCAACACGCAAGTTCCGTCGCCATGGCGGAAAGGAGAAGAAGTAATGGCTGAAACCTTTACCGTTCGCTCCTATGCTAAGGGCGTCGATATTGCTCCACGCAAAGTGGCGATCGTCGCCAGTCTCGTACGTAACCGTACGGTAGCGGATGCGTTTGTGATTCTCGACCATGTGCCTCGACGAGCCAGCGAGCCTGTCAAAAAGGCGATCGCTTCTGCGCAGGCAAATGCGGTCAACAACCACGGTCTTGACGGCAAGACATTAGTTATTTCTACCTTAAGTGTTAGTGTCGGTACTCGATTGAAACGTTTTAAGCCGGTTGCAAAAGGCCGTGCCCTCGCATTTGAAAAGAAGACCAGTAATATTTTAGTAGAGGTAACCGGAGCTGAAAAACCCAAGAAACAGCCAGCAGCTAAACCAGCCGCTACTGAGAAAGCTAAGGAGACAAAGTAATGGGACAAAAGGTAAACCCAATTAGTTTCCGCCTCCAGGTTCACAAGAACTGGGACTCGCGTTGGTTTGCGAGCAAGAAAGATTTTGCGAACTGGCTAGCGGAAGATATTAAGATTCGCGAAGTCATCGAAAAGAAGTTTGCAGCTCGTCCGACAATTCATCGGATTGAAATCGAGCGCAGTGCCAACCTTATCACCGTGACAATTCACACAGCAAAAGCCGGTGTCGTTATTGGTCGGGGCGGTGCCGGAGTAACCGAGCTGAAAGGCCAGATCGAAAAGATTGCCAGTCTGCCGGTTCGTATCAACATTGAAGAAGTAAAGCGACCAGAGCTTTCTGCAAAATTGGTGGCTGAAAACATCGCCCGCCAGCTGGAACGTCGTATCAACTTCCGCCGGGCAACCAAAATGTCAGCACAGAATACGATGAATGCTGGAGCTAAGGGCATTCGTATCGAGGTAGCCGGGCGTCTCAATAACGCCGAAATGGCGCGCCGCGAAAAAATCAGTGAAGGTTCCGTGTCACTTCATACCTTGCGTAATGATATCGACTTTCACACCGCTCGAGCTCAGATGCCAAATGGCGCCGGTATCGTCGGCGTAAAGGTCTGGATCAACAAGGGCGAAAGGAGCTAATCGATATGTTGTTACCGAAGAAAACCAAATATCGAAAAGTTCGCATCGGCAAGAATGACGGTGTTGCTACTCGTGGTAACTACATTGCTTTTGGTGACTACGGGCTTCAAGCTCAAAGCAACGAACGCATTACTAGCCGTCAGATTGAGTCTGCTCGTCAGGCGATGACCCGCTACATCAAGCGTGGTGGTAAAATCTGGATCCGTATCTTCCCGCATACTCCCGTGACCAAAAAACCGCAGGACGTCAAAATGGGAAGCGGAAAAGGCAACCCTGAGTACTTTGCCGCTAAGGTAAAAGCCGGTACGGTAATGTTTGAAATGAAGGGTGTATCCGAAGAGGTTGCCCGTGAAGCGATGCGCCTCGCAGCTCACAAGTTGCCGGTAAAGACAAAGTTTATCAAGCGGGAGGAGGCGTAATACTATGGCTGACGCAAAGAGAACCACAACCAAAAAAGCGGCTCCAAAGCTAGAAAAAAGTCTCGAACAGCAGCTCGCTGAAAAACGTGCAGACTACCTGGAGCTCCAGAAGTCTCACGCCGCAGGCGAACTCGTCAATCCACGAGCCCTCACCGCTACCCGTAAAGATATTGCCCGTTTAATGACCAAACTTAACGCTGAAAAGGAGGCAAAGTAATGGCAAAAACATTGACCGGTTATGTCACCTCTGACCAGCGTGACAAGACGATTACCGTCACCGTAACCAGTCGGGAAACCCACCCGATTTACAAGAAACAGTACACGGTCAGTCGTAAGTACCAGGCTCATGATGAAAAGAATGAAGCAGGTAAAGGCGACAAAGTAACTATCGAAGAGGCTCGACGAGTCTCAAAGACAAAAGCCTTTGTCTTGAAGTCGATTGACGAAAAATCACGCGGTAGCCTTGAGCTGAAAGAGGACGTTATTGTCCCTGAAGTTCTGAAGACCGAGGACAAAGGAGATGCGCAGTGATTCAGCAAGAAAGCCGTCTCAAGGTAACCGACAACTCGGGTGCGAAGGAAGTACTCTGCATCCGTGTGCTCGGTGGTACACGCCGCCGCTATGCTCGTGTCGGTGATATTATCGTTTGCTCGATCAAAGACGCAAACCCGACCGGTAACGTCAAGAAAAAGTCCGTGCAGCGCGCGGTCGTTGTTCGTACGCGAGATCAGATCAAACGTAAGGATGGCAGCACGATCGCATTTGATGATAACGCCGTCGTCATCATCAATGATGATAAGACGCCAAAGGCGACTCGCGTGTTCGGCCCAGTACCGCGTGAACTGCGCGACCTTGGTTACGCCAAGATTATCAGCTTAGCTCCGGAGGTACTCTAGTATGGCACGTATTCACTCGGGCGACTTAGTAAAAGTCATCGCCGGCAGCAAAAAAGGTACGACCGGTAAGGTTCTATCCGTTAATACGAAGAACCGCACGGTACTCGTCGAAGGTATTGGTGAAGGTCACCGTCACGTCAAGCCCAGTCAGCTGAACCCGCGTGGTGGCAAAAAGGACATTCACGTCCCAGTCGATATTAGTAAAGTTGCGCTCGTGGTTGATGAAAAGACCAGCAAAACTAGCCGTGTTGGTACTCTGACCAAGACGGATGGTAGCAAAGTCCGTGTCGCCCGCGCATTGAAAAACAAGGAGATCAAATAATGGCTACTAAAGCAGCTACTATGACCGCTCCTCGCTTGAAAGCCGTGTACGACAAGACGTACGTCAAGGAACTGCAGGCCGAACTCAAACTAGCGAATGTACACCAAGTACCAAAGCTGGAAAAGATCGTCGTAAGCGTAGGAACCGGTAAATCAAAGGACGACAAGCGTGCGCTTGAAACCGTCAAGAATACTCTGACGAAAGTTACCGGCCAAGCGCCGGTCGAACGTCTGGCAAAGAAGTCGATTGCTGGCTTCAAAATTCGTGCCGGTATGGGTGCGCCAATCGGCGTGGCCGTAACGCTACGGGGTACTCGTATGTATGAGTTCCTCGACAGATTCCTTAGCGTGTCACTACCCCGCGTCCGTGACTTCCACGGTGTAAAAGTTAAGGCATTCGACAAGGGTGGTAACTACAACCTCGGTATCACCGAGCAGTCTATTTTCCCAGAGTTGAGCTTTGAAGAGACTCAAGTCATTCACGGTATGCAGATTACCTTTGTGATCAAGAATGAAGATAAGGCTCACAGTCGCGCACTTCTAGAAAAATTCGGCATGCCGTTTGAGAAAGAGGGAGGAAACAGGTAATGGCTAAGAAATCGATGATTGCCCGTGATGAAAAGCGCAAGAAAATGATTGCGAAATACGCTGAAAAGCGTGCCGAGCTCAAAGAACTAGGCGACCAGGAAGGCTTGCAGAAATTACCACTCAACAGTAGCCCAACCCGCTGGAAAAACCGTGACGTCCTGAGCGGCCGCCCACGCGGCTACATGCGCCGCTTTGGCTTGAACCGTATTAACTTCCGCGAAAAAGCCTCAAAGGGTGAAATCCCAGGCATAACAAAGAGTAGCTGGTAAAGGAAAGGAGAAGAAAATATGAGTTTACAATCTACAGACCCAATCGCTGATCTCCTGACCCGGATCCGCAACGCTGCAATGGTGGGCAAGACTGAAGTCCGCGTACCAATCAGCAAACTGAAAAAAGTCGTCGCTGAGCAACTGAAGAAGAATGGCTACCTCGCCGATGTTAAAGTCGAGGATGGTAAGCCACGTGGCACGCTCGTGATTACTATCAATGAAGCTGGCAAAAACGCAACATTCACTGAGTTGACACGTATGTCAAAGCCAGGTCGTCGCATGTACGTCAGTGCTAGCGATATACCGCGCGTCAAAAGCGGCCGAGGCATCGTTCTCGTCTCGACATCAAAAGGTGTCATGACTGGTTACGAAGCGGTTAAACAGCGTCTTGGCGGTGAAGTACTGCTAAAGATCTACTAGAAATATATTCTGCGAATAAGAAAGGATAAGATATGAGTCGAATCGGAAAACTACCAATTCAGATCCCATCAGGCGTGACAATCACGGTCGATTCAGATGTTATTTCCGTAAAAGGCGCCAAGGGCGAACTGACGGTACCACATCTGAGCGACGTGACGGTGAAAGTCAACGATGGAGTCGCAACGGTCACCCGCAAGGATGACGAACGTATCGCGAAGGCCCAGCACGGCCTGCAGCGCGCTCTGCTAAACAACGCGGTGAGAGGCGTCACTGAAGGCTTTGAAAAGAAGCTAGAGGTCAACGGTGTTGGCTTCCGCGTGTCAGGCGGCGGTCAGGAAATTGACATGCAGCTCGGTTTCTCACACCCAGTAAAGTATAAGGCCCAAGATGGTGTCCAGCTGACAGTTAACAAGATGGAAATCGTCGTTAGCGGTATCGACAAACAAAAAGTCGGTCAGACCGCTGCTGAAATTCGTGCCCTGAAGAAGCCTGAGCCGTACAAAGGCAAGGGGATTAAGTATGCTGACGAGCAGATTCTTCGTAAAGCAGGAAAGACAGGTAAGTAATCATGGATAACCTCAAGAAAAAATTACTCAACAAGAATCTGCGCAAGAACCGCGTGCGCGCAAAAGTTACAGGCACCGCCGAGCGTCCACGCCTCAGCGTGACGATCAGCAACTTGCACGTCAGTGCCCAGCTAATTGACGACGTCAAAAGCGCCACGATCGCTTCAGCTACGACGGTTGGCAAGAAAGCTACCGGGACGATGACCGAAAAAGCCGCTACTATCGGTACGGAGATCGCAAAGAAGGCCGTTAAAGGAAAAATTAAATCAGTAGTGTTCGACCGCAACGGCCGCCAGTATGCTGGCCGGCTTAAGGCGCTCGCCGACGCTGCTCGTAAAGAAGGATTGGAGTTCTAGTATGGCTGAAATATCAGCAAGTACTACCCCGCGCGCAGGAGCTTCGGCTTCACGACCTCGTGGTGGTCGCCGTGATGATCGGCGAAATGCCCCTCGCATTGAGGAGCCAAAACAGTTTGAAGAAGTCGTGATCAATATCGACCGTGTTGCCCGTGTTGTAAAGGGTGGACGTCGTTTCCGCTTTAAGGCACTAGTCGTCGTCGGTGACCGCAAGACCAAAGTCGGCGTCGGTGTCTCAAAAGGCGCGGACGTCCAGTCGGCTATCTCGAAAGCAACAGATGTTGCTAAGAAGAATATGATTATCATCCCGGTCGTCAATACCACTATTCCACACGACGCTGAAGTCAAGCTGTCGGGTGCTCGTGTACTGATCAAGCCGGCGGCTCCCGGTACCGGTATTATCGCCGGTGGTGTCGTCCGTCAGGTGATCGGTGTGACCGGCATTACCAATCTACTCTCGAAGAGTCTTGGTTCGACCAACAAGGTCAACATCGCCTATGCAACGATCGAAGCTCTAAAGAGCCTTGTGCCAAAAGACCAGTGGCTGAATTCATCCACAAAAACACCAAAGAGCGTCTCGACGGACACTGAGAAGCCAAAGACTAAGGTAAAGGAAGGAGGCGAGAAGTAGCAATATAGCTCCTTTTCAGAGAAAAGTATTATGAAATACAATGAACTCCAAGTAAGCTCAAGCAAAGATCGCAAGCGCGTTGGCCGCGGTATTTCAGCCGGCCAGGGAAAGACCGCTGGACGTGGTACAAAGGGTCAGAATGCCCGTACTGGTAAAAAGCTTCGTGCTACCTTCCAGGGTGGTCAACGAGCCCTTGTTCAGGCCATACCGAAGAATCGTGGCTTCAAAAGCCTCCGTACACCGGCACAGGTTGTGTACCTTGACCACCTAAATGCCTTCAAGGGCAAAGTCGCGGACAACTTTTCGCTGTATGAAGCAGGCCTGATCGCAACACCATTTCACACAGTGAAGGTTATTGCACGTGGTGAACTGACTGAAAAAGTCACACTAAATGTTCAAGCTGCCAGTGCAAGCGTACAAGCGGCCGTAAAGGCAGCCGGTGGTGCGTTTAATAAAACCGACACACCACTGCCGAAAAGTGCTAAAGAAGCCGAAAAAGCCGACAAATAGCAGTCAAGCCGTAGTATACTACGTATAGTATTACCGATATGGCAACCTAATCCAGGCCGAGAGAGCGAGGGTAGAAGCAATAATGAACTGGAAAACTATCATTAAATCACTGAAGAATACCGATATGCGCAAGCGTTTGCTGGTGCTGCTCGGTCTTGTTGTGATTTATCGCTTCCTGGCTCATATACCCGTACCTCTCGCCGAGCCTGCTCAAATGAAAGAAGTCATCAATAGCGTTGTCAGTGGCAGCGATTTTGGTGGCTTCTTGAACTTATTATCCGGTGGGGCACTGGCTAGCTTCTCGGTCGTCCTTGTCGGCCTCAGTCCATTTATTACCGCCAGCGTTATCACGCAGCTACTGACAAAAGCCGTACCCAAGCTCGAGGAGTTGCATAAAGACGGTGAGTCAGGTCGACGTAAGATCCAGCAGTGGACACGTATCATTACCGTGCCACTTGCCGTGGTGCAGTCAATCGCCTTCGTCTATATTCTGCGTCAGTCGGTACTTGCGGGCAACACTACCACGGCACTCGACCATACCTCGCTAATGCAGTGGGTAGTTGCCGTTGGTGCTATGACTGCAGGTTCGATTCTGTTGATGTGGCTCGGTGAGATCATGACCGAACAAGGTGTCGGTAACGGACTTAGCTTGCTGATCTTTGCCGGCATTGTTAGTCAGATGCCGCAGACACTGCAATCAATCGGTGCTTCGCTCGTTGACACGTCTTCTGGTGGCCTCAGTGTCTTCGGCTGGTTTGAGCTACCTATTAACCCGCTGGCATTCTGGATCGTCCTGGCGATCGTGCTAGCCTCACTGGCTGTCTTGTACCTGCTCGTAAAGATCAATGAAGCCCAGCGCGTTGTAACGATCAATTACGCCAAGCGTGTGCAGGGAAACTCGTCGTACGGTGGTGTCAAAAGTATTCTACCGATGAAACTGATCGCTGCCGGCGTGATCCCCGTCATCTTCGCCGTGGCATTCCTTAGCTTGCCAGCCTTCATCGGACAGGTACTAAAGGCTACTGGTAATGCTGACTACGTTGAGATCGGCAACAATCTTATCACTTGGTTTCAGACGCCAAATCCTGGCCAGTTTACCGGCAGTACGGCGCAAGCCTTTATCTATCCTGGTATGTATTTTCTGCTTGTGATCGCCTTCACTTACTTTTATACCGGCATTGTCTTTAATGCCAACGAGATTGCCGAGAATCTGCAAAAACAAGGTGGCTTTATCGAAGGCATCAGGCCAGGTGAGCAAACCGAAAAATATCTTTCGAGTACTATGAACCGCTTGATTCTCTTCGGTTCGTTCGTACTGGGTGCCATCGCCGTTCTGCCGTATATCGCTGAGTATATCCTTTATCAGTTTGCTGGGGTACAAAACAGCAACCTGGCTATCGGTGGCACCGGTATCCTGATCGTCGTATCAGTGGCTCTCGAGAGCCTGCGACAGATCAACTCGCGGGCGCTGATGGTCACTTACGACGACTACAAGTAGCGTTTACTAGCTAAAGTGCTCGTGCTAAAATAACCTGTGATGGCAACGGGACTAGAAATAAAACAAACACGTAGCTTTAGCCCAGTGCGGTGGATTTTACGTCTTATATTTCTTGCCCTTATTATTCTCATCGGCTACTATGGCCTTCGTTGGTACAACACGGGCGAATTGCCGTTTAATTTACCGATAGCCTCTGCCGACCCGAGCGTCAATGAGACTCCGGTGAGTCAAGAGCAGCGTAAGAACTATACTGTCAAGGCTGATGAACCACGCTACTTCTCGATCCCTAAGCTTGGCATAGAGAACGCACGTATCACTCCGATCAAGCTCGACAGCCACCGTCAGTTTGAACAACCTAAATATTTGGACGACGTCGGCTGGTACAGCGAGAGTGCGCAACCGGGACAAGATTATGGAGCTGTCGTGCTCAATGGTCATAGTAGAGGCAAGGCGCGAAACGGCGTACTAGCGCGTCTTACCGATCTAAAGACAGGCGATGTGATAAAGCTTGAGCGCGGTGACGGTAAAAGATTTACCTATACTGTCTACGATGTTCACGAGATGCCGACTCTAAACGCACTAAAGACTGGCATCCCGCAGGCAATGTACCCCGTCGATGACACTAAAGAAGGGTTATCGGTAATTACGTCAAGTGGTCACTGGGTGCCAAAAAATGCAGACTATAGCTACCGTACAATCCTCCGTGCTGTCCGTAAGTAACCCTGTGGTATAATAGCCTCAACAAACGCTGGAAGGAGGATCCGTAGCGGATGCCAAAAACAGTGTTTGCTGTCTGCGAAAGAACTGTGCTGCGCGGTCGCAAGATTGGTGGCGTAAAGCTATCGCAGGGCGGTGAGTGGATTACTCCATTCATCTAGGCCTGAAGGAGTGTTTGACATCCTTCAAACGGTGGGATACTTGGCCTTCCTGCTACCGGATTAGATACCCGGTGACCTCACCTACTGTATGGGTTGAAATGCCCTGAAGTTGCAGTGATGAGCCGAGCACGGGCGCAAGCCTAAAGCTCGAGGTTGACGGATGTGAAAACATCAGATGGCGTGAGCTCAGAGTAACCGCCCAGGGTCTCGTACTCACATTCCGTAGGGACATCGAAGTTGACAAAAAACTCAGGGCAACAAGGGCGGGCGCTTTCATTAGCGCCCGCCCGTACAAACTTGACGATATTATCATTTTCGCTACAATAGAATGTAATCCGACCTAACACTGCGTGAGAAAATTCACGTTAGAATCTCTTGTAAAACACTTTACGCTAGGCACTTCTTCGTGTATAATTAACAATTGTAATTTATGGCCAGTCAAAAGGAAGTAATTAAGATGCAAGGTACGGTAGTGGAAGCACTGCCTAATACCCAATTCAAGGTGGAACTGGAGAATGGTCATAGTATCATCGCCCACATCAGCGGCAAAATGCGCAAGCACTATATCCGCCTGGTACCGGGTGATAAGGTAGAAGTTGAGATGACCCCTTACGATCTCACGAAGGGACGAATCAGCTTCCGCCTACGAGACGAGCGACCAAGCGTCGCTGCATAATATATTAAATTAATGCGAAAGGTTTTTAGCTGACCTCATGAAAGTTCGTGCGAGCGTCAAGAAAATCAGTCCTGACGACCAGTTGGTTCGCCGTAAAGGCCGCCTGCGGGTTATCAACAAGAAAAAACCTAAGAATAAGCAAAGGCAGGGTTAAGCATGGCTCGAATTGCTGGGGTAACCATCCCATCAGAAAAGCAAGTGCATATCGCTCTTACCTACATTTACGGTATTGGCAAAAAGCACTCTCGAGACATCCTTGCGGCGGCGAAGATAGAGCCGACCACTCGGGTGAAAGATCTCACCGAGGCTGAAGAACAGCGACTTCGCGAGGTAATTGATTCCAGTTACACCGTTGAAGGCGATCTCCAACGTCTCGTTACTAACAATATTAAGCGCCTCAAGGACGTCGGTGCCTACCGTGGCCTACGTCACAAGGCAGGCTTGCCGGTTAATGGCCAGCGAACCCGTACGAATGCACGAACTCGTAAGGGGCGCGCAGTAGCCGTCGGCGGCACACAACCTAAAGCAGCAAGTAAGACCTAGGAAAGGAGCGACCGATTATGGCAGAAGCAACTACAACTCAAAAGCCGACAACCACGCGTAAAAAGCAGCGTCGTTCAGTTCCGGCTGGTCAGATGCATGTTCAGGCATCGTTTAACAACACGATCATTACCTTTACCGATAAAAAGGGCGCGGTACTCTGCGCTTCAAGCGCCGGTGCTTGCGGTTTTCGTGGTAGTAAAAAAGGTACGGCTTACGCCGCTCAAGTAGCCGCTGAAAAAGCAGCCGAGCTGGCTCGCAGCCTACACGGCATGAAGAGTGTCGATGTCTTCGTGAAAGGCGTCGGACTTGGTCGTGATGCGGCTATTCGTGCCGTCAGTGCCTTCGACATGCAAGTTGACAGTATTACCGATGTGACGAGCGTCCCGCATGGCGGCGTCCGTCCACGAAAGGCAAGGAGAGTCTAGTCATGGCACGAGATACATCACCGATTGTGAAACAAAGTCGCCGTGAAGGCTATGCCCTTCACCCTAAGGCGCACAAGATTCTAGTAAAGAAACCTGGTATCCCAGGGCAGCACTCGGGCGGCCGTCAGAGTAAGCCAAGCCTGTACCAGATCCAGTTACGCGAGAAACAGAAGGTTCGCCGACTGTACGGTCTTCTCGAAAAGCAGTTTGCCAAATTAATGAAAGAAGCCACACGCCGTGACGGTCTGGCTGGCGAAAACCTGCTGCAGCTTCTCGAGCTACGTCTTGATAACGCTGTCTACCGTGCAAGTTTCGCGACTTCACGCCGCGCATCCCGACAGCTTGTCTCACACGGTCACTTTATGCTCAACGGCCGCCGCGTCGACATTCCGTCGATCCGCGTCAAAGCTGGCGACGTTATCACCGTTCGTGAAAAAAGCGTCAAGAGCGGCTACTTCTCACAGATCAATGATGTCGTTGCTAACTCCCTCCAAGGTCCACTCAGCTGGCTAAAGAGCGACACCAAGAAGCTAACTATCGAGATCACTGGCCAGCCAAAGCGAGAAGAAGCCGAGACTGATATCAATGAACAATTAATCGTTGAGTACTACTCACGCTAAATAAGGAGAATCAATAATGTCAAACGCTATTCACAACCCTGCACTGGCTGGCATCGACGAACACTCTGGCGTGAGCGCTACTTTTACGATTGAGCCGCTCCACGCTGGATATGGCAATACGCTCGGAAACAGTCTGCGCCGCGTCTTGCTCTCGAGCATTCGTGGTGGCGCGATCGTGGCGTTCCGTGTTGAAGGAGCATCACACGAGTTTACTACCATCTCTGGCGTCAAGGAAGATGTCGTCGACATCATGCTTAACCTCAAGAATGTTCGCCTGAAAGTTCACACTGATGAGCCGATCGAGCTTCGCCTCGAGAAGAAAGGCGCTGGCGCGGTCACTGCCGGTGATATCAAAACCACGGCAGACGTAGAAGTCGTCAACCCAAAACAAGTCATCTGTACAATCGATGACCCGAAGAAGTCGGTAGTTATGGATCTCGTGGTCGAATCTGGCCGCGGTTACCGCACCATTGAAGAATCTTCGACAAGTCGTCTTCACAGCGACATGATCGCACTCGATGCCGTCTTTAGCCCAGTGCTTCGGGTTCGCTACAAAGTTGACCCAACCCGTGTTGGTCAAGAGACCAATCTTGACAAGCTCCGTCTAACTATCGAGACTGATGGCACTATTGAGCCGAAAGAAGCTTTTGAAGAAGCAGCTGCTATCCTGGTCAACCAATACACAGCTCTAGCTGGTAGTACGACCGTCGAGGCTGCACCTGCGCTTGGTCAGGACGAAGAGGACGACTCAAACGAGCTGAACACGCCAATCGAAGAGTTGAATCTCAGCGCTCGTACGGCAAACGCGCTTGTCAACAACGACATCCGCACCGTCCACGACCTTGTGACACTTTCTGAACAGGATCTGCGCGAACTCAAGGGCTTTGGCTCAAAAGCGCTCGACGAAGTGAAAGAAAAGCTAGCGGAGTTGGAGCTGTAGGATGCACAGACACGGATATAAAGGACGAAAATTCGGCCGAGAACGCGACCAGCGCCGCGCCTTGCTAAAAGGCTTGGCGACGAGCCTTGTTGAACATGGCAAGATCGAAACCACCCTGCCAAAGGCAAAAGAATTGGTTCGCTACATCGAAAAGCTGATTACAAAAGCAAAGAAAGGTGACCTCGCAAACCGCCGTAGAGTGATCGCTGGTCTCAGTACGCAGGCGGCCGCTTTCAAACTGGTGGATGAAATTGCCCCACAACTAGGTGGCCGCACTAGCGGACACGTACGCGTTGAGCGTACTCGTATCCGCAAGGGTGATGGCGCTGAAATGGCAACGATAAGCTTCGTAGATAAGCTTAGTGAAGAACCTAAAGAAGGACCTGCCCGCCCTGCAGGGCAGGCGGGGGCTAAATAATGAAAACCTACTCTCAAAAGCCAAGTGAAGTTACTCGCCGCTGGGTACTGATTGACGCCAAAGACGCACCTCTTGGTCGCGTTGCTACGGAAATCGCAAAGTATCTGATCGGCAAGTACAAGCCGACCTACACACCGCACATTGACGGTGGCGACTACGTCGTCGTGATTAATGCTAAAGAAGTTAAAGTAACTGGCGATAAAGAAGAAGGCAAGATCTACTACCGACACAGCGGTTTTCCTGGCGGTATCAAAGACGCAAGCCTCAAGGAAGTCCGTGAGAAGTTCCCTGAGCGCATTATCGAAAACGCCGTCAAGGGTATGTTACCAAAGAATAAACTGTCACCAGAGCGCATGCAGCGCCTGAGAGTTTTCCCTGGTAGCGATCACGCCCACACCGCTCAGACGCCAGAGAAAGTTGAGGTAAAGTAGCATGGCAGATAGTAAATATGTCTACGGCCTTGGCCGCCGCAAGAGTGCCACGGCACGCGCCCGCCTGTTTAAGGGTAAGGGTGAGATTACGATTAACGACAAGACAGCTAGCGATTACCTAGACGGCAACAAGACGCTGCTCGCCGAAGTGACCGACCCACTGGCGCTGGTCAACAAGCAAAAAGATTACGATATTACCATCCGTGTCTCGGGTGGTGGTCTCAGTGGCCAGGTGGACGCCATCAAGCTGGCAATCGCCAAAGCATTGACCACCGAGCACAGTGACCTCCGTAGTACGCTTAAAAAAGCCGAATTCCTGAAGCGTGACCCACGCGAGAAGGAACGCAAGAAATACGGCCTACGTTCAGCTCGTAAACGTGAGCAATACTCAAAGCGTTAAAAAACAACCATTTGAGTTTCAAGACCGCCCTCTATTGGGCGGTTTTTGCTTAGTGCAGCGAGTCGATAGCATGTGGGCGGCTTTTTATCGTCACCTTCGCACCTGCTTGTAGTGTATCGATTTCTCCATCACACTGGACGGCTAACTCATCGAGAATGGTAAAGGTGTACTCTCTGTAACTTGGTTGGTTGCGTAGGCCTAGTGTGGCTGCTTTGAGGAGTGTGAGTAGTAGGGAAGTTTTACCGCGATGGCCGAACTCAATCATTGTGAAGAGGTTGTCATATGTCGTATTCTTATCATCCAATGAGACAAATTTCGCCATTTCGTTAATATTAGCAAACAATAGACTGTCGCAAACTCGCTTGACCCCCTCATGCGAGATGGTGAATGGCTTAAACTTCATAAAACTCTTTATCACTAGTACGATTTCGCTAAATATATCTTTACTATGGCGATTTAGTTCGTCACCAATTTCTGGCGTAATACCAAAGCCGATATACGAATGCGCGTAGCGCTCCAGTGAAAATCGCGGCGCAGTGACGCTGATGGAGATGAGATCCATCAGCTGGACGCTGTTCTTCGCAATCAGATCGATGATTGGCTCATCGTGCATGACACGGTAGTGGTCGTTGGCGTTGCCAGCACCGAGTACTGAGACGACGGGGTTCGCTTTCTTTGACACCCTTTTTGCGGCCATCACCCCGTTAATGACTTCATTGTAGCCGCCGTCACCACTGACGGAGATAATAAGTGGCCGTTTGTGTTTCAGGCTGATACGTTTTGCTATCTCGATCGCGTGACCAACGCGCTTCGTCGGCTCTAAACGTGATGCGTAGCCACGCCCCTTCAAGTCTTTCGCTAGCTTCTTGGCGAGCGTTGGCGCGTTTCCCGTACTCTCAGGGTTGAAGATAATGGCAATATGCGAGAAGATAGCAGGCATTATCTACAGTATGACAGACGCTTAAGTAGTTTAACAGTGACCATTGAGACGAAAATGGTATAATGAGGCCAATGACTAAACCTGTAATTCTCACCGGCCTCCGCGCCAACAACGACCTCCATATCGGCAACTACTTTGGCGCTATGTTGCCGCTGATCGACATGGCGAAAACCCACTCGGATGAATATCAAATCAACATGTTTATCCCAGACCTCCATAGTTTCACGACGCCGATCGACCATTCGCAGCTGTATGAGCAGATATTAAATAATGCCCGGCTTTTCGCCGCTGCCGGTTTACCACTTGATAATGAAAATATCTATCTTTACCGCCAGAGTCATGTGTCGGCGCATAGTGAACTGACGTGGATTTTGGATTGCTTTACCGGCTTTGGTGAGATGAGCCGTATGACACAGTTTAAGGACAAATCGCTCCTCCTTGAACGTAATATTTTGAAAGGTGGCGTAACCGTTGACGCCACTGAAATACCTGGCGAAGCTTCAGTTAGCTATGCAAAAATGTCTGCCTCGAATTCCGTTTCGGTCGGTCTTTTTAATTATCCGGTGCTTATGGCGGCCGACATACTATTGTACAGAGCAAAGTACGTACCTGTGGGTGACGACCAGTCACAACACCTTGAATTTACCCGTGATATTGCCGAGCGTCTGAATAACCGCTTCGGTGACCTCTTTATCATCCCTGAGCCTGTCAATAAACAGCACGAATTCTTCGGTAAAGACCAGGGATTACGCATCATGGACTTGACCGATCCGACGAAGAAGATGAGCAAGTCAGCCACCAACGAAAAAGGCGTCATCTTCCTCGGCGACGACCCGGAAGCGGCAGCCAAGAAGATCATGAGCGCGACCACCGACGACAAAGCAAACGTACAGCTCGATAGGGAGAACCAGCCTGGCGTGACGAATCTACTCGAGATTTTAGCACTTCTTCGCGGGAAATCAAAAGAAGAGACGGCCAAAGAATTTGCCGGCGTGACGCGATATGGTGACTTCAAGAAAGTCGTCGCCGACGAAATGACACAGTTCCTGATCGACTTCCAGGGAAAGCTGGCGAGCGTCGACGACGAAGCCGTCATGACCAAACTGAAGTTTTTTTCTGAGCAGGTTATGAACACGCAGGCGAATGTGACGCTTCTCAAGGTTCAACAAGCCGTTGGCCTCCGGCCAAAGGTTTAGCATGCGTCTCGACGTCTATGTCGCCGAATATTGGCCCGAACAGTCTCGCTCTACCTGGCAAAAACTAATCAAATCCGGTGCCGTCAAGGTCAACGGTGAGGTGATTACACTGCCAAAGCACGAACTCGGGGAAGACGACTACGTATCAGTTGAGCAGCCGATACCACCAGACTTTTCTGCGGACAGCCTGCCGATACTTTATGAGGACGATGACGTCATTGTAATCAATAAGCCAGTCGGCGTGCTCACGCATAGTAAGGGTGCTCTAAATGATGAGTTCACTGTTGCTGAATTTGTCCGTCCGAAGACGACATATAAAGCCGATACAAACCGACCGGGCATTATTCATCGGCTCGACCGCGCCACCTCGGGCGTGCTGCTTTGTGTTAAAAACGAAGAAGCCGCGGCGTACCTTCAGCGCCAATTCTCCGAACGAAAGGTAAAAAAGATGTACATGGCGGTCGTATCCGGCATCCCTCCGGAGCCGCGTGCCGTCCTCGACCTGCCGATTGGTCGCAATCCTGCCAAGCCAAGTACTTTTCGAGTTGATCCCAATGGCAAGCCAGCAGAAACGTATTATGAAGTACTCAATCACGACGATAGGCATGCTCTCGTGAAGCTGCAGCCACATACAGGGCGCACACACCAGCTACGTGTCCATATGGCATACGTCGGCACGCCGATCATTGGTGATACGGTCTACGGCTTTGAGACGGCTGAACGCATGTACCTACACGCTGCCGCTCTTGAGATTACCTTGCCCGGCGGAAAGCGGACGACATTTGAAGCACCACTGCCACCTGAGTTTAGTCAGCAGGTAGCCGCATGAGTCTTGTCGTCACGCCTGAAACGACGGCTTTCCTCGAACGGTTCAGAGTGGCACTGCCGCATGCACAACTACTCGCCGGCACGGAAGGTATAGGCCTTTACGCATTGGCCCATCACATGGCCGAAACTGCCGGACAAATCATCGCTATTATTCGACCGATCGCTAAAACAAAAGCCGGTGTGCCTTCTATCGCCACTGAAGCAATTCGTGACCTATACGAAACGGCGCGTAGCCGACAGCTAAAGGCATCGTTTATCATCATAGACGACGCCGATAGCATGACGCTCTCAGCTCAAAATGCACTATTGAAGCTGCTCGAAGAGCCCAACCGCTCAACGCATTTTATTCTGACCACTCATCAGCCCGAAAAGCTACTGCCGACAATTCGTTCACGCGTACAGCGCTTTACCGTACCACGAGTCGATGAAATAACAAGTCGCCGCCTGACGAAATCGCTTGGTATTACCGACGAAAAATTACGCGCACAGATCCTCTATATTGCTTCTGGCCTGCCGGCAGAGATTAGTCGCTTGTCAGCGGATAAGCGTTATTTTGACGAATTAGCCGCGCGAGCCGGACAGGCGCGCCGTTTCATTGAGGGCACTACCTACGACCGTCTGGTAATCATCCAGACCTTCAAGGAAGACCGGGTGGGTGCGTTAGCGTTTATCCGTATACTGCTACTTATTCTGGAGCGCTTATTCATGCGTACACCGACACGCGATGTGGCAAAGCTAATCCAAAGCCTTATCGAAGCCGCGGAGGCGATCCAAACAAATGGAAACATTCGGCTCCAGCTCAGCGCAGTCATGGTATAATAAAGAGCACAATGCTAGGACTATTACTACTGGCTCTATTCGGAGCCTGGGCTCTCTACCAGCGGCAGACGATCAACGAAGTAGCGCTTGATCTGCCAGTGCGTATCACCGAAAAGCTTGATCGCCTATGGGAGATCGCTCAGGAATCACTTCAGGATCGGCGTTATTTGCGAGCCGAAAAGGCGCTTCTGACCATTTTACGCGTCGATGAACGTAATGCCACCGCCTATAACCGTCTCGGTATCCTGTACGCCAAGCAACAGGCCTACAATGATGCTATCGAATGTTTTGAGATCGCACAAAGCCTTGAGCCGAGTGCTTCGAGCCTCCATAACGTCGGCCTGATTTATTATGAAACTGGGCAATATGACAAGGCTGCGCTGGCCTTTGAGCAAGCTTTAGCGATGGAAGAGGATCTGGCGGCACGTCACATCGCTTACGCCAAGGTGCTCGAGAAGCTCGGCCACCAAAAGCGTATGCTTACCGAGTTGGAACGTGCGATGGAGCTTGAGAAAAACCCCCAGACACTCACCATTCTTGCCGACGCCTACGAGCGGACAGGTCAGACTGAGCTAGCCACAAATCTACGTGAAGAGGCAGCCAAGCTGATTATCCCGCAAGGTCAGCCCAAACGGGTGCGTCGACCCCGCCGCGTTATTATGTGACGAGCTTGCCTTAGACTCCTTACATCTGGTAAAATAGCAATCGTGCCGCTTTAGCTCAGTTGGTTAGAGCAACTGTTTTGTAAACAGTAGGTCCTCGGTTCGAGTCCGAGAAGCGGCTCCATATTAACAATCTGTACATGCCGGAGTCGTCTAGTGGCAATGACAGGAGACTGTAAATCTCCCGCTTTTAAGCTTCGTAGGTTCGAGTCCTACCTCCGGTACCATTTTTATTTGCTAGTGTCATCGCCGCTCCATGCGTAAAAATCGTAGAGCACATGCGCGGCAGAGGCCCTATGCCGTCGTAGCTCAGTTGGTAGAGCGCATCCATGGTAAGGATGAGGTCTCGGGTTCAACCCCCGACGATGGCTCCATTTTTATTTTTTAGCGTACGCTAGCATTTAAAGTGTAAAAATGCTACAATATATCTAACTAGCAATACAATTTAAGAGAGAGTTATGGCAAAGAAGAACACAAAGCGAAAGTTGATAGGTTTAGTGAGCCAACTGACTGGTCACCGTACCTACTACACGACCGTCAATACACAGCAGCGTAACGGGCTTGGCAAATTAACGATTCGCAAATACGACCCGATTGCACGTAAGCACGCAGTTTACGAAGAAACCAAGAAAAACCTCGGTCGTAACGAAGTCAAAGCACGCAAAGGATAAGCTACCTCTGCTAGCAAAATACCAGGCATCCTATGCCTGGTATTTTTTATCGATCGCTTTCGCCAGCCAGATACCGTTGGCCATCATGACGTCGAGTAGGCGACTAGTAATCTGCTCATGTTCAGAGTAGACGTAAACGGAATGTTGCGCCACTTCGGCAGCCAAGCCCTTGAAATGCTCACCGAGTAGCCCGGCGATCTCGGGCGTGACGAGTTGCTCTGCCTCGACCGCATGCGTCGGTCGGGTATAGACACGAAAATAGTCGGTAAACACAGCTGGATATTCGGCAGTTGTCCCGAGCGGTAGTGGTTTCATGATCGGATACTTTGCTTTTAAAAGTGCATGGAAGCCGAGACCGTGCTTATCCGAGCCGATAAAGAGATGCGGGTGGTCGGCGGTTGTCTTAAGCTCAAATTCGAGGATATGCCACTTGTGCCTGTGATTCGTCAGAATCCTATCGCTACGCTCCACAAACGTCACATTATAGCCCTCATAGGTTCCGATACAGTAGTGCCTGTCCCGATGTCGCGTGGATACCGTCAGGCCGCGCACCATACGGTGTTCGTCGCGCAGCTGGCTGACAAATCCAAAGTATACCATGCCACAGCGCTCGGCAAAACTCGTGATCAACTTCTTTTCTGAATTCGTTGTCAGAGCGCTCTGTAGACGAGTGGTAATACGTTTCATGAGGATTGCTCCATCGTGAGATCGAGCAGGGTAGCCATGTACTCTGCATGGCTCCACACGAGGGGTGAGACCGACAGTGGAGCACCAGAGCTGGGATCGATTTGCTCCGCGAGCATGTTCGCCGCGCCAACGTTTCGGTCAAGCCAGTCCAGAATAGCCATAGCCTGTGGCTGATCGTGTACCTCAAGTGAATACTGTGCCAGCCAAAGCGACGTAATTACCCAGGTATTGCCGAGTGAATGAGTATCGATCCGATGATATTCATCGTATTCGTAGCGAGGCAAGCCAGGTGACTTGTCGCTAAGATGAAACGTATCGGTCAATGTCTGGTACATTTGCGTCACTTCCTCGCTGCGACTCGAGAAAAGTCCAAACATGTACACGCCGTAAAAACTGGAGACATCAATCGTCTCATCGAATTCGATCTGGTCATTCTTTACGATAAGCCCTTTGTAAAATGCCTCTCGCTTGTGGTTGTAAAGATATTTATGAGCCGCCACGATCATGTCATCGCTGGCAGTTCGCCATTTGACGGCATTATCTCCATCATCCATGATTTCAGCAAGTTCGGCAGCCGCCGCAAGACTGGCTTGCACAACCGCAGTCGTATAGGTCGTCGTCAGGAACTTTTCTTCCCATAGGTCATAGCTTGGCCGCGGCAAGCCAGTTAGTTGATCGACATAGCTTGCCATGAAGTCTGCCATCGGTCGTACCATCGAGTCGTAAAATTCGTCGAGCAGCGCTTTGTCTTCCTGCTGATGATAATACTGCGCAAACATAAAGAGCGTCAGTGCAGTTTCGTCCTCTTGGATCGGCGGCGCGCTTTCCGTTCCATGAACATAAGGATGCCAGCTCGAGCCCAGTGCGCCGTCTGCCCGGTATTTATGCATCAAGTATCCGTTTGGATGGAGCCCGCGTCGACAGAACTCAAAGAACTGGCGCGCTTCAGCCTCATAGCCAAGCCGCATCAGTGGCCACAGCGCATAGGCGCCGTCACGGGGCCAGCAATAGGCATAGGCATCGCGCGAATAGTTGAGCATCGAGGTGTCGCTACTCGCAATGACTGCGCCGCGCTTGTCGATGTGCGCCTTGATCACCAGTGCACTATGAATAAACAACTCGCGATATTTTGTCGGCAGTTTGTCGGCAGCCACGTACACCGGCTGAAGCCACTCGTCCCACCAGTTCACAGTCTGGGCCAGATGGTAACTAGTGTCCTTTTCCTGCATCTGACGATGCACCATTAGCGCTTCACGCATCGAAGTGCCAGCGGCAATCCAGTAACTTACTCGTCGTGATTCGTGGCCTGGAACTAAGAGTTGAAAGCGAATCGTCGAATCAACGCGACCATGTTCGACATTGCTCCCTGACAGATTGCCATCGTCGGCGTCTCGGTAGGTGCCCTCGCGTCCTTCGATCCCGAAAAGACCAATCGAGTGTTGGTCAAACGGTAGGCCGTGAGCTGTCTTGCCACCGATAATGAAGGCGCGTCGACCCCGGTAGTGAAGTACGGCGTCACTATCGGGTAAATACTGCGCCGTATCTGTATTGCTCCGCGAATCACCGATAGCGAACGCTTGATGCATAAAGAGACGGATGTCACGCTCTTCGCTTTTCAGATTTACAACATGGATGTTGCGGATAAAAGCATTCGTGTGTGTGGTGATGAAGTCGTCAAATTCGAGTAGTATTTCGAGCTGCTCATTCCAGGCTTTGGTATGACCGATCAGCGCTCCGGATGCTATTTGCTGCGTAATCTGCCAATCCGAATCATCGAGCCAGCTTATTTGGCCATCACACCATACGCCCACCTTATGACGAGTATCCTTTCCAGCCGAATGGTTTTCAAAGCCGACATAAGGAAAGTAAAAATCGTGCACCATGCCATAGGTGTTGATGCCGACATGCAGTTCACCGTTTGATAGGACGATCGGTCTAGCCATGGCCGCCTCCCACATGATGATAGGCCATTAATCGGTAGCGCAGGTCTCTAATCACATTCATAACATAGAGAAATGCATCATAAGGAGAATCATAGGGGCTGAAATAGGCGTGTACGTCACCGTCATGGAACCATTTGGTACACATGTAGTAGACGTGGTCGGAAGTAAGGAGACTGCGCCAGTCAGCGATCAATCCCAGGTCGCCCGTCCGGATAATATCGTCTTCCATGCTATAGAGGTAGCGCATTGCCTCGCGCTGCATGCCATTGCCAAGCCAAGCGGTGAGATCGCGTTCTGTATCGGCCCAAGTAACCGTTTCTGGCATAGATATCTCTCCGGCAGGAGAAAATGTCGTCGCAGCCTCAGAAACAGTATAAAAAGTATGCTGGCCGCCGCTCAGCCACCGACCGACGAACTGTTCAAAGAATGAAAAGATACCGGTATCTTCCCACTGGTGTTCACCAAATGTTTCGTAGTCCATAAACAAGTTGATAAGTGGTCCGTTGTTGAGAGCGGTCTCTGCCCACGCGGTATAGGTATTGGCGGACAGGGGATACTGCGGCCACTGTTTGTCGCTAAATCGAAAGGCAACATCATCGCTTAGGCGATAGTTTTTGAGCAATAGGCCGATCTGGTGTGTGTTCGCTGGTTTATAGAGATAATTAGGGCTTCGCCAGCCCAACACCTTATCCCACCCCTCGGCCAAAATCGCTTTATAGCCACGGTTATCCGCCCATTTGGCCAGCTCATCATTATACGCCAGCTCGGTGTTGCGAAAAGCTGTCGGCTTGATGCCAAATAGCTCCTGGATCTTCTGTTCGTGCAGCGCCACCTGACGCTCAAATTCATCATGACTGTAGAAAAACGCTAGTGAATGGTGGTACGTCTCCGCCACAATCTCAACCCGGCCGGTATCCACCAACCGCTGAAAACTTGCCAGCACATCCGGTGCCCACTGCTCGCATTGCTCGATAAAGGTACCGGTAATACTGAGTGAAAGCTTGAACTCCGGATGCCTCCCGAGTAGTTTTTCGAGCAGGGCATTCATCGGCCGGTATGACTTATCGGCGACCTTTTCTAAAATATAGCGATTATTCCGTTCGGACGAGTGGTCTTGGTCGTTAAAGTAATCATGACGCTGGGCGGTATCAAAGATCGAGTAGCGTCGTACCCGCCACGGCTGATGAACATGGAGATAGAGAGTAATGCCAGGCTTGATCATATTTTCACTCCAGACGGCACGCCGCGATAAAGCGCCAGGCAAGTCCTGGCTACCTGATCCCAGGATAAACGAGCGTATTCCTGCTTTATATTACTGCGCATTTCGTGCATGAGTGCCGTTGACAACGCCAGCCCTACGATCTGATCGGCTAGTTTCTCTTCATCCCAGAAATCATAGCGAAAAATACTGTCGAGCACTTCACCGACACCGGATTGCTTGGTGATGATGAGCGCATTATCATGATGAGCCGCTTCCAGCGCAGTCAGACCAAACGGCTCGCTCACTGAGCTCATAACGAATATGTCGGCCACATGGTAGACGTCGCGCCACTGTTGTCCACGCACAAAACCAGTAAAAATTATTTTGTCGGCAATACCAAGGTCGGCGCTGAGTCGCAGCAGTTCGTCACGCTGATCGCCATCACCGGCCAGCAAGAAGACTAGTTTATCATAGCGCTCCAATGATCGTGCCGCCGCTTTTAACAAATGCACCAGACCTTTTTGCAGCGTAAAGCGGGTTACCGTGGCGACGATCGTATAACCCTCGTCCTTGAGACTTTCTAGGTAACGGTACGTTCGCTCATTATATTCGTGACCGACGAAGTCCGCCGCCTCAAAGGCGTTGTGGACTACCTGAACTTTCTCCGCTGGCACCTTATAGCGCTGGACGATCAATGCCTTCGTTACATTGCTGACGGCAATAACTTGGTCGGCCATCAGTAAGCCCTGTTCTTCGATCTCGTGAATCAGTGGGTTGCCATACGTACCGCCGGCACGGTCGAACTCCGTAGCATGAACATGTACGATGAGCGGTGCACCAGTGCGTTTTTTGGCGAGTATCCCCGCTTCCATCGTTAGCCAGTCGTGCGCGTGGATCGCATCGGGGCGAGAAGTCTCGAGCAGCTTCTCGACAAACTTTCCATAGCGTTTCTGGACGCTACGCATATCGCCAAGATTCGTTTCCTCCGGTGAGACAACGGCGCTATCGTAAGCACCAAGCCCATAACGCTCAAGAGGAGAAAGAGTTGTCGCGCTCAGTACATTCATAAATGAAGCTTCGGGATGAGTCCCCTGATAAGGCACAACGAAATCAATCGATGCACCCTGAAGGCTTAAGGCTTTTGACAAATGGTAACAAGCCACGCCAAGTCCACCGCTGTTATGTGGCGGCAGCTCCCACCCAAGCATCAATATGTTCATACCACCTTTTTGCGCTTTTCGAAGAAGACTTCCTTATGTTTAATTCTGTCCACATTATACAGAGGTGCTTATGCTTTTTGCAAGCTACTTGCTCACAGGGTAGGACTCGGCACGTCATGTTACAATAAAGAGCTGTGACCAACGACCCTTCCTTCATTGACCAGGCCGCCAGCCAAACCGTCCGCTTCTTTACCGATGCAAACCCGTATCGCTCTATTCTTATCCTTCTCGCATCGATCGTGGTAACGTATTGGTTCAGCCGATTTGTTGCCAAATTTATTATCATCATCGCCCAGCAGGTATCGGTTCGCTCGGATAATGAATCGGATGCGCTAAAAGCCTTGCGTCTACGACAAGTCGAAACGTATCTCGGGGTGACTGTCGCTGTTGTGCGCGTATTAATTGTGGCCATTGTGGCTTACATTGTCTGGCGGATTCTCAGCCCAGAGGGTAGTAGTCGTCTCGGTGGTAGCGGTGCAGCCGCTATTGGTGCTAGTGCCGTCTTTATAGTAGTAGCAGGGCAGACCGTTGGTACTTGGTTGCGTGACATTACCGCCGGAGCTACCATGATCATCGAGCGTTGGTTTACGGTTGGTGACTACATCAAGATTGAGCCATTCATCGAAATGACTGGCGTCGTGGAGCGTCTGACATTGCGCTCTACGAGATTACGCAGCTTGAGCGGCGAAGTGATCTGGGTTCATAATCAGAAAATCGATGCTGTGCATGTAACTCCCAATGGCGTCCGTACCCTGGCAGTCGATGTGCTAGTAAATGATCGGGAAATTGGTGAGCGACTCATCAAAAAGACTATCAAAACGCTGCCCACTGGCCCAATGCTCATTGCTAGCGCACTGACGATCAAATACGTCGAGAAATGGAGTGACGATCTCTGGATGATTACCATCGAAGGTCACACCGTACCAGGTAGGGAATGGCTGATCGAAAACTATTTTGTCAGCGCATTGCAAAAAGCCAATAGGAGCGCACAAAAGAAAAACCGCGCACTCGTCAGCGATCCGATCGTCCGCTATGCCGATCCGGCTACCGAGCGACGCTTCCGCCGTGCTGTGCGAATTCAAAAACAAAAAGACAAGTAGCCCTAAAGAGTAAAATTTGTTACAATCTGATGATGTACAGGGGCATAGCTCAGTTGGTAGAGCACTGGTCTCCAAAACCAGGTGTCGTAGGTTCAAGTCCTGCTGCCCCTGCCAAAATAAAACCATCGGCACCCTGTGTTGGTGATTTTATTTTGAAAGAGCAGCCGATTTGAACCGATAGGCGAAAACAGCCTAGTATGGCTGTTTGAGTTTTAAGAGCTTGGCCGACGAGATAGCTTCAGTTATTCGAGGAGCAAGTCCATTCAGATCCTGCTGCCCCTGCCGAGCATAGGCACGATAGTATATACTAAGCTAATAATGATATTTCACAGACATCAACTCCACCAACATCTCAAGAATAAAAATAAGATGACAGCTATCGATAAGCTGATGTATTTTGCTTCATTTGCATATCCATTTACTGCAGTTCCTCAGATTATTCAAGTGTACAGCTCTAAAGATGTAACAAGTTTGTCATTGGTCAGCTTCGCACTCTATGTAATATTCGGTTCAATATTTTTAGCATATGCGATAAGTAAAAAATTAAAGCCATTAGTAATCGAGGGCGCATTATGGCTTGTAATATACATAGCGATGCTATTAGGAATTGTGCTTTTTAGTTAAATCAAAAGTTCTAACTGCGTCCACTAGGGGGCTGCCAATTTGCATGAGTAACGTTCGCCGCAGGCGAACGTTTTATTTTATGATTGGATTATAGAACATTAAAATTTGTCTACTGAGATTTTTATGGTGTTATACTGATAGTATGGAGCGGCCACCGATTTAACCAGAAGACGACCCTTCGCTGAGGCCAGATTTTATCGCTCAGGAGAGTTTTGATGAATATCTGCAGAGGGTCTACCCCGAACTCAGTACGCCCGAGGGTCTGCTTGCGAGTGCAACCAACGTAGCCAATCGGCTACAGACGGACGATACCCCGGAGCAGATAGCGGCAGAAATGATGGAAAGAGTGGCGATAGAATGGGCAGCAGCTCTGCATTCCGGCACCACGTTCAATGAGTTTCTGTACTTGCGAGGAGTCATTGAAACCGGCGTACGCGCGGCTCTCATCCGTCAGTGGAACCAACAGCATGAGGGAACACATAAAAAAGTTCCTGAAATTACAGCCTAGCAATTACCAACATATCAGCACATGCTATACTAGCGGCATGCAAAAAATCGCTACCAAAGTATTTATCTACGCATCACTGGCATTCGGAGTCATTGGTATTCTGATGATACTGACATCCGCCGATAACGACAATGACAACTCCGACTTCAATAAGCTGCTGCAAAAGCTGCTCTTTATCACCGTCTTTATCATCCTGCCATCCTTCGCGCTAAGCGTGGCAGGGAAGTATCTGAAAAACGGCGAATAACTTTACGCGTAGTGCTATTGGCTATTGGCTAGGTTGGACATTAATTGTATCAGGGGCGTTGACGCTCGGCGTCTCGGTCGTATTCGTGTCGCCCCCAAACATACTAAAGCCACCGAAGGCGAAAAATAGTATAAATAAAACGATGATGACCGCCAGTGCAACGAGCCATCCGTAACTTGAGGAGTGCTTGCTGTCGCCTTCCACTACTACCGTCTCGCGTCGTTCTTCCGCCATACATCCTCCTTATTTAGTTTACTACTTTAGTTTAGGTAGGTTTATTGGCTGAAAGTGTAAGCAAGCTTACAAAAATCCATTAAATACGGGGCAGATATGTTGTCATGATTACCTATATGCTATACTGGAAGTACACTAAACGGAGGTAGCGGCATGGACGATGACAAGCTCCTGGACCCAACACCTATTTCCGACGACCTCATACCGAGGCGACCGACAGCCTATGAGATGTTAATGCGCCAAAGTCGCAAAATGGGCAATTTCGCCACCAGAACCTACGATGTGACGAAAGAATTCCTCAAACAAGACGTTTCCGCGCTCCATCCCGACAGTCTTCTGTTTGGCCAAGCTGCCCGACCAAAACCAGTCGATAATAATGGCGGTGAGTTGCCGAAGAGGAATCATAACGGTAAAACTCTCGACCCGCGAGAGAGCCTGCGCAGTATTGTGGCGGCTTCGCATCAGTTACTGGCTGGTGCTAAAACGGTTATCTTGCCGATCAATCTGTTCCCAGACTCGGTAACGGTCGATCGCACCAAGGTGACAATCACCAAGCGGACATTCTTTTGGTCGTCCAATGTTATCAGTATTCGTATCGAAGACGTACTGAATGTTTCGTGTAGCACTGGGCCACTATTTGGCTCGCTGATCGTCTCCAGTCGCGTCATGAACTCTACCGACCACTATGAAATTGACTACTTTTGGCGCAAAGACGCGATTTATCTCAAACAGATCATCCAAGGCTATGTCATAGCGCAGCACAACAAGATCGATACCTCGCATTTATCGCGTGAGGAACTGATAAAAACCTTGCTCGAAATCGGCCAAGATACCGACATGCCTAGCCGTTAGCTCCAGAAGTTGGTATAATCACCTATATGAAATCGCTGAGTTTAACTTCTCCCCATGCTATCGTGATGGTCGGCATACCTGGCAGCGGCAAAACCTTCTTTGCACACAAGTTCGCCGAGACCTTCAATGCTCCGTACCTTGATCAGGCATATATCGAAAAGAATGTCGACGACGCTAAAAAAGCCGCCGAAGTGACTGATCATTTCCTTCACCAACTGTTAAAAACCAACCAGTCAATCGTTCTTGAGGTCGAGAGTGACACCCGCCAGGCGCGGACACTACTGGCAAAAACGCTGCGTGCTGCCGGGTACATACCGTTGTTCGTCTGGGTGCAGGTGGACGCGCCAACGGCCAGGCAGCGTAGCTTAAAGGCACGCCAAATGACCGCGCAAGAATTCGACCAGAGAACGGAGCGTTTTTCTGCTCCTCACCATAGCGAGCAACCGCTGGTCATTAGCGGAAAACATACCTATGCCTCACAAGCCAAGCTAGTTCTTAAAAAATTATCAGCCCCGCGCGCCGAGATTTCGGCACACAGCAGCGCACCGATACGCGGACGGATCGTCGTACGCTAATATGACACATGTTCATGATGATGAGTTCGGCGATATCATAATCCGCCGCACGTCGTCACGGGCATCGATGAAAGTGACCGTTGCACCGAATGGGCAACTGCGCATCTCCGCACCCAGACTAGTACCACTTTTCGGTATCAAACGAATGATCGCCACATCCCGCCGTGAGCTGCGACGTCTTCTCGAAAACCGACCAAACCGTGAATTATATGATGGCTTGCCAATCGGCAAAAGCCACCGGCTCCGCATACGAGTAGCCAGCGATGTGATGCGCCTCAAGAAAAGCGGGCAGGAGTTGTGGCTTTCCGTGCCTAGCGACCAGGCGCTTCAAACACGCGAGGTTACCGATGAGGTACGCAAGGCTTCAATTGCCGCACTTCGTAAAGAGGCGAAGCACTACTTGCCCAAACGTGTTGGTTATCTTGCCGAGCAATACGGCTTCCGTTTTAATCAGCTCCGTTTCAGTCATGCTGGTACGCGCTGGGGAAGCTGCAGTACGACCGGCACTATTAGTTTGAATATCGCGCTCATGCAGGTACCGTTTGAGCTGATCGACTACGTTATCATCCATGAGCTTGCTCACACCAAGGAGATGAACCATTCATCAGCATTCTGGTCGCTAGTCGAGACTGCCTGTCCGAATTATAAAACCTCTAGAGCCGAGATGAAGAAATATAGCCCGGCTGTTTAAAAAAGGGTATACTACGGTATATGAAGTCTGGTGGGATTCTCGATCTAAAGACGTCGCGTAACGCAAAGCTCGTCGCGCTTGTGGCGCCACTTGTTTTGCTTGGCTACGGCGTCTTGGTGATGGCCGGCCTCGTACCGGACTTTCACTTTATCTCTGCCTGGTGGTTCCTGTTTCTTATGACCATTTGGATCGGTTATGCGTTCTATCGGATACTGACTCCGTTTTCACACAGCGAAACCACGGCCGTCCAACTTATCATCTATCATTGCTTCATGCTCCTCTACCTTACCCTAGTAACCGGGTTTGATTCGCCGGTTGTAATCGCCTGGATATTGTTGCTCCTAATTACGCATTTTTACTATTCGATAAACGGCTTCATTGTTAGTGCCGGTGTGTTACTATTTGCCACGTTGCTTGACACGGCGTTTTATCATTATCCTTTACTGGATTTTACACTGGCTGTCCTCAATGTCAACGTTACCATACTTGTTGGCGTGGGTGCCGTCGCCATCAATTCTTTTCGAGCCAATGAGCATGCCGCATTGCAGGCAAGTCGACAACGCCACGACTTAGAGCGAAAGCGAGTCCTAACGATCATCAACAATCTAGCCGATGCCGTCTACAGTACCGACGGCGACGGTATTGTACAAGTATATAATGCCGCCGGCCTTGCGCTCCTGGACACCAACCAGGATATCAGCGGCAAGCATATCAACGATATCTTGAAACCGACCGATGGCGATGGCAAAGCAATCGATGCTTTCAAGCTCTTCAAGGAGGCGAAGTCGGTCGTCACCAATGATACACTTCGCCTACACTACGGCGAGGATGTCATGCGACTTGAGCTGACCTACGCGCCGATCAGAAGTGGTTACACCACTGAAGAGGCGAAAAGCACCGGTGACGGTTATATCGTCATTGCCCGTGACATTACGCGGCTAAAAAGCTTAGAGGAAGAGCGTGACGAGTTTATTAGCGTCGTCAGCCATGAGCTTCGCACGCCAATAACCGTGGCAGAAGGAACCATTAGCAATGTTCAGCTGATGATGCAGCGTACGGGCGTTGATCAGAAGAAACTAATAGCCAGTATCGACGAGGCGCACGACCAAGTCATGTACCTCGCTAAAATGATCAATGACCTCAGCACCTTGTCGCGCGCCGAACGAGGTATCGCCAGTGAGGTCGAAAAGATTGACGTTGCCGGACTAGCTCGTAGCCTGCATGGCGAGTATGGACCACAGGCCGTCGCAGCGAAGCTGCACTTCAACCTGGAGCTTGATCCACACCTCGGGTCAGTCACCACCAGTCGTCTCTACCTCCAGGAGTTGTTGCAGAATTTCCTTACTAATTCGATAAAATACACCCGTGAAGGATCGGTCACGCTACGAATACAGAAACATGGCGGTCAGATTCATTTCATCGTCGTGGATACAGGCATCGGAATCAGTAAAAGCGATCAGACTAAGATATTCGACAAGTTTTATCGCTCTGAAGATTATCGGACGCGAGAAACTGGTGGCACCGGACTAGGGCTCTATGTTTCAACAAAGCTGGCAAAAAAGATCGGTACTAAGATCGAGCTAACGAGCCGCCTCAACCACGGTTCAACATTCAGTTTCTCGCTACCCGCTACAAAGAAATAATCCTATTGGTCGATTTCATAATGACTACGATTGTGCGGCTGCGCAAAAATATTGCGCCCTTTCCACATCACCGTTTTTGTTCGGTAGCGTAATAAGCTTCGTACATAAAAGAAGGCATCTTGGACGAGTAGCAATGGCCAGATAATAGCGCGGACGACCGCACCTCTCGCTTCGTACGTCAGGCTGACGATGCGAGCATTCATATAACCAGCCAGCAGGCTGATGACGAATGCCAAACCTGCTTGTTCCCAGTGACGCGACAGAAGACCGTCAAGCAAGCAATAGTACGGCCCCAGCAGTCCGGTAAACAGCGCCAGCGTGCGAAGCACCGCCCAGCCTGTCTCGCCAAATAATGGCATGTAGAGTCGCTCGGCGGTCTCTGCCTGCGAATGCCATTTCTTTTCAAAGCGTATGCCGAGCTCCTTGGTGGCAATGATATAGCGATAGGCTTTTGACGACTGCAAATGGTGGGCAATGTGTAGCTCCGGACGTAACGACATGGCATAGTCTGCAAGTGACGCGTCGTAGTGACGCAAGGTATCGCGCCGTATCATCCATAATCCGCTGGTTGTCGGCGGCGCTTGCTCACTAGCCATCAGTAGCTCCCACACCTGTCTGAGAGAGCCGAATAGTGCACTGAAGCGGAGGCTGTCTTCGCGACGCGGCTGCACCGAGAGCATCTCCAGCTTGTGTACGGTGAGATAGTCAACTAATCGTGAGATAGCCTGTGGTGTAAGTTTGGTATCAACATCCAGAAAGAGGATAATGTCGCCGCTCGCTTCACGCGAGAGCGTATCATAAGCATGGTTGCGCCCCAGCCAACCGGCCGGGAGTGGCCGACCAGGAACAAACCGAACGCCAGCATGGGCGAACGACTTGATGATGAGTGAGGTGTCGTCATCCGAATTGTCATCGAGCACCAGTACTTCAAGCCTGTCGTAGTCACTAGCGAGTACATACTCCAGGTTCTCGGCGAGTGCGTGCGTTTCGTTACGCGCGGCGATGCAGACCGACACCGTAGGCAGCTTTGCTCCGCTGGTACTTTTTCCAGCACCATCATACCGATAACGCCTGGTCAGGCGCAGCACCTTTTGGCTTACCCAGCCGGTAACAACGACACTATAGAGAAGCAGAAGCCACGTAATCATTAGTCCTATTGTATCATTACCTTGACGGCTCTACCTTAGTCCGCTATACTGAACTTGACAGTCTGCTACAAGCAGACTATTTAAATTGGGAGAGAAAGAAAACGGTGGCAAAAAAGACGACATCCGACACGAAGGTTACGCGTATTACGGCCAGTGATAGCGAGGCACGCATGCCCATGAACAAGCCCGCTCAGGCCGACTCAAAGCCTGCCAAGATTGCCAAAGTCAAGACTTCTGGACCGCGTCGTCCACTGCGCGCTACCTTAGATTACTTTAAGGGGGCGTGGGAAGAACTGCGACAAGTTCACTGGCCAACTCGTCGTGCCACATGGGGTCTGACCGGTGCGGTACTACTATTTTCTACTTTTTTCGTCGTCTTCATTATGTTGCTCGACGCCGTGTTTAAACTATTATTCGAACAAATCTTGAAATAGGAGACAAGAAGATTTATGGCAACAAACCGATATGATTCAACCCGCCAATGGTACGCGATTCACACCTACAGCGGCTACGAGGAGAAAGTAGCTGACAGCATCCGTCAGCGCATCAACGCCGTTGACATGGCCGACAAGATTTTCGACGTCATGGTACCGAAGGAAAAGCAGATCCAGATCAAAAACGGTAAGCGAAAAGTTGTCGAAGCAAAGATCTTTCAAGGCTACGTGCTCGTTGAGATGAAGCTGACCGACGAGACATGGTATATCGTCCGCAACACCCCAGGTGTCACCGGGTTCGTTGGTAGCGGTACCGAACCAACGCCCGTCTCTACTGCCGAAATCACCAAGATCAAACGCCGCATGGGTGTCGAAGATCCAAAGCACCACATCGACTTTACTGAGGGCGAAGTTGTTTCTATTACCGACGGACCATTCAAAGGCTTCGATGGCGCAATCTCTGAGATTGACGCCGTTAAAGGCAAAATCCGCGTTATGGTCAGCATGTTTGGCCGCGACACGCCAGTTGAGCTTGATGCATTGCAAGTAAAGAAAGTTTAGGAGGATATCATGTCGAACTTATTACCAGAATTCGGAGCAACGAGGGGAACCTACATGGACGGGTGGACGGATGGCGACCTTCAGTTTGCCAAAGAGCAACAGGCGAGAATGGACGCTCAGCGAACGCTTGGTTCGAATGTGCTTTCACTGCAGAGCGAACGTGTTTCAATCCCGTCGGACTGGGCTGGCATGTCCTCTGAGCAACGCGGTATTGTTGCCGCATTGGAAACTGGCGAAATTGATTCCGCTACTGCGGTAGCACGCTTTGAAGCCCTTGAATTATCTCAAGCAGAATGATATAGTACATCACGTTACGCACTGCGAAATAGCTTCACTAATCTAGCAGTAAATCTTACAAGGAATTTTATAATGGCAAAGAAAATTATTGGCAATCTTAAGCTCCGTATTCCGGCTGGCCGCGCGACAGCTGGTCCTCCTGTTGGTTCGATCCTCGGTCAATGGGGTCTTAATATGATGGATTTCATCAACCCGTTCAATGAAGCAACAAAAGACCTGATGGGTAAGGATGTTATCGTCCACGTTAAAGTCTACGAAGATCGTAGCTTCAGCTGGAAGAGCCTCGGCCAACCAGTCGATGACATGATCCGTGAAAAGATCGGCCTCAAAAAGGGAAGCGGCAAGCCGCACTCTGAAAAAGTCGGTAAGATATCTCGCTCACAGCTCGCTGAAATCGCTGAAGCAAAGAAGGATCAGCTCAACGCGATTGACGAAGATGGTCGCATCAAGGTAATTGCCGGCACGGCTCGCTCAATGGGCGTCGAAGTTACCGACTAGTTTATTTTAGGCGGGATAATTCGTCGAGCAAATCGATCATTGAACTGACACCCAGCATCTGAAACTTGGCCTTGGTCGAACCAGGGCCAACTTTTATTGTATTTGCTTCCGGACTTAGCTCACGGAACATGTCCTCATCGGTATAGTCATCGCCTGCGCACAGGATAAAATCTGACTGATAAATTGCTTCTAGCTCCGCAGCAACGTAGCCTTTGTTGACTTCGACTGGTTTAATCTCAATAATTTTCTCGCCACTATAGACGCCGATATCATCGCGGTCGATCATCCCGATCAACTCTCGTTTAATCTCTGTTGCCCGCACATAGGCGAGTTCGGGCGGTACATTCCGATAGTGCCAAACCAGGGCATAATCTTTTTCTTCCACCTCGGCGCCGGCAGTACGCGAAACGTATTTCTCCAGCAATGGTTTGATTTTTTGCTTGATATCTTTGAAGTCACTGTCGGTGTGCGTCCATTTGCCGTCGTAGCGCGTCCAGGCGCCGTGTTCTGCCGCCAGAACGATATCAAGCCCTTTGAACCAGCGATCCATCGTCTTTCGCGGGCGGCCACTGACGATAGCCACGGTATTGCTTGGGTCTTGACTGAGACGTTTTATGATGCGGCGGAGTCGGAGCGCCGGCTTGGCAGCCAGCGCCGATGGTGACGAAACAAAATCTTTCAAGGTACCATCATAGTCAAGAATAATTAGCCGTGAACGAGAATCAGAATAGCCCGCGAGGAGTCCAAGACGCTGCGTTTCGGTGAGCCGCTTTTTGTGACGCGCCTCTCGTTTCCCTCCGGCAGATTCTAGATCAGCTATAAACTCATGTGCCCATGTTTGCACCGTATACGACTTCAGCCGGCGTTGCATAATGCCGAGTCGGCGCGACTGTTCACGCTTTGACATGCGAAGTGCCTGACGAATAGCAGTGGTGATCGAATGGGTGTCATTTGGGTTAACCGCCAACGCTTCCGGCAGTTCATCAATGGCGCCAGCCATTTCACTCAAGACGAGTACTCCCGGCATCTTCTGTTTTGAGGCAATGTATTCTTTTGCCACGAGGTTCATGCCATCACGAGTCGGTGTGACAAGCGCAATGTCGGCCATAGCATACAGCGCCACCACTTCCTCAAACGGCAAATTCTGAAACTGATACGAGATCGGCGCCCAGTCCACGGTGCCGTAGGTGCCGTTGATACGGCTGACGGTCTGCTCGATCTGAGCTCTGAGCTGCTGGTAGGTCTTTACTTCTGTGCGTGATGGCACGGCAATCATCAGCAGACTAACTCTGCCGTGATATTCGGGGTTTTCTTCCAGCAGCAAACGAAAAGCCTCAAGTCGCTCGGGAATCCCCTTGGTATAGTCGAGTCGATCAACGGAAATGATGAGCTTCTGACTCGTATAATGCTCTTTGAGTGATTTGATCGCTCGCTTCGTATCGGATTGCGTCAAGGCTTGGCGGAATTTGGCATAGTCGATACCGATCGGGTACGCGTCCGTCTTGATCGTCCGGCCGTCATAATCGATCAAGCCCTGGTGACTGCTAAGCCCAAGAAGTCGCAGGCAACTACTGAGGAAGTGCCGAGCGTAGTCGTAGATATGGAAACCGATCAGATCAGCACCGAGTAGTCCTTCGAGGATTTCTTTGCGTTGTGGCAACGCTCGATAAAGCTCAAACGAAGGGAAGGGGATATGGAGAAAAAAGCCGATCGAAGCGTACGGTACGAGACTACGCACCATCGCTGGTGCCATCATCAAGTGATAATCGTGAATCCAGATCGATCCATACGGTTCCACACATTCAGCAATCGCCGCTGCATATAACTGGTTTACTTCCTGGTATGCCGCCCAATAGGCATCATCATGCTGAGCAAGCGACTGAAAGTAGTGAAATAGCGGCCAAAGCGTATCATTGGCGTAGCCTTCATAAAAAAGTTTGATCTGTGATTTCGTGAGATGGACAGGATAACAGCCGTGCTTGGCAAGTTCGAGTGCGATTTCTTCTTTTTCGGCTTCGGTCAACTCGTCAGCGGCAATCCCTGGCCAGCCAACCCAAATACGCCCTTCAGTTGGCAACGAAGACATGGCCGTTGCTAGACCACCGGAACTTGCATTAAATACTAATTTCCCGCCGACGCGAGTTATATTCACCGGTAAGCGATTCGATACGATAGCGAGCTGATACTTACGCATAGGCAGTCTCTATTATATACGTAAGTGAACGTTAGAGCGAATGGAGCACAAGGCCAGAGATAGCACCAAGAGCGATAATGCCCGCGCCGAGGAGCATCGTTTCGAGCGCATCACGAAACGGCGAAATCCGTAACATAAAACCCCGCCAGTAGCCGGCACTAAATAGTAGCACTAGGGTTACACCGACACTGAGCCCGACCGCCACAAACGTATCGGTGATAGTAAAAAGCGGCACGACGGATACAAAACTGATCGCGAAATACGCCAAAAATTCAATCATCGCCGGCACAAAGTAATACCGAAAAGTGTTTTTCGTTTCTCGGCCATCGAGTTCATCGAGATAATGCTCGCTACTATATTTGACGCTGGCACTATTGAACCCATTGACGATAATACTCAGTATGGCCGTGGTTAGTAGGACATGCCGTTCAAGTTCGGCAGAACTAAGCGCCACAACGACACTGGCGCCGATTGCGAAGCCGCCCTCAAAACCTTCAAACGCCGCCAAGAAACGCTGCGTTCCCCATGGCATCCTGATCAAGCGGCGACGCGAATGAAGCGGATGATGGAGCGAGGTACTCGGAATTTTCATACTGTCTATAAGTGTAGCAGAATCGGCTGTCGCTCGAAGGAAAAATTCCGTATACTAGGTACTGACTATGTCAAAAGCCGCTCTCGCGCCATCTCATCCGCTCCGTATATTTTTTATCAGCGGCCTACTGACGCTGGCTGCACTAGCCTGGGTCGGCTTTGGGCGAGGACTCGATGCGCTATTCCTCGTATCCGTACTGATCCTTATCGAACTGATATTCAGCTTCGACAACGCTATCATCAATGCCCGAATTCTGGCGACGATGAGCCGGTTTTGGCAACAAATGTTCATGACGGTCGGTATTGTGATTGCCGTTTTTGTCGTTCGATTCTTATTTCCCATCTTGCTTGTAATGTTGACGGCAGGACTGAGCGCTCCGGCCGTCCTTGATCTAGCGATCAACCAACCGGATGAATACGCCCGTACTCTAACACACGCTCATCCATACATCGCAGCATTTGGCGGTATGTTTCTCCTCATGTTGAGCCTGTCGTTTTTCTTCGATCCGGGGCGCAAAGTCCTGTGGATCAATGTAATCGAGCGACCGCTGCAACGGATCGGAAAATGGTGGATTTATACCAGCATTTCCGCACTGACGTTGGCCGCTGTAGCTATATCACCGTACAACCATTACCCTCAGCAGGCCATCGTTGCCGGTAGCCTCGGCATCGTAGTTTACCTGGCGTTGCATAGTATCACCGAACTGTTCGGCCGCAAACAAAGCGACCGTCGTGTCACGGCGAAGTCGGGCTTTGCTGGATTTATGGCGTTCCTCTATCTGCAGGTGCTTGATAGTAGCTTTAGTTTCGATGGCGTTATCGGTGCTTTCGCCATAACACAGGATGTCTTTTTGATCGTGACTGGCCTTGGTATCGGCGCCCTCTGGGTGCGTAGCCTGACGCTCATGATGGTACGGCGTAATACCTTAAAGGTGTACCGTTACTTGGAACACGGCGCCCACTATACAATCGCTTTGCTCGCACTATTTCTTCTCAGCGGCCTATTTATCAGCATCCCCGAAGCAGCCGCAGGAGCAGCTGGTCTACTCGTAGTCGGCGCGTCGATCATCAGTTCACTGCAGGCTCTCAAGACTGAAGATCCAAACTTCTAGGTTGCTTTACGTAGCTCCTTTCATCTGGTATAATCGTCTTTAGTAATAATCAATGTTGGGACCTGGTAGTAGAGTTTTCGAGATTGTCGCCTATACGACATACGAAGTTCTCGAAGACCTCACTACCGGGGCTTGTACCACAGAAAGGGTTAGTCTTATGGCTAAAAAAGCAGACCTGCTTGAAAAAGCAGCCGAACTGAAACTCGAGGTTTCAGAAAAAAACACCATCGCTGAGATCGAAGCAGCGATTGCTAGTGCTGAGAAGCACGAGGTGCGAGAAGCAGCTCCAGCGAAAGCTGGCAAACGCTCAGAAAAAGCTCTGAAAGAGGCTGACGAGAAGGCCGAGAAAGATGCCCGTAAAGAAGCTGGCGACACGACACCAAAGAGTGACGAAGCCGAGACTCACGTCAAAAAAGGCCCAGCGCCAAAAATCCGTTCACGCCTTGAGCGCCGCGGCAAGAACTATCGCAAAGTTGCCGAGCAGCTCGAAGCAGGCAAGGTATATCCACTCGCTGAAGCCCTCGAACTTGCTGTAAAAACCAACCCAGTGAAGTTTGATGCGTCAGTCGAAATCCACGTTCGCCTTGGAGTCGACCCACGCCAAGCTGACCAGAATATCCGCGCCACCGTCAGCCTACCAAATGGTACCGGTAAGACGATTCGTGTGGCCGTCTTTGCTCCGGAAGGCGATCATGCCGCTGCCAAGAAGGTCGGCGCTGACATCGTCGGTGACGAAGACTTCCTGAAATCCCTTGACAAAGAAGAGCTGAACTTTGACGTCCTGATTGCGACCCCGCAGTACATGCCTCGTCTTGGTAAGTATGCCCGTCTGCTTGGCCCACGCGGTTTGATGCCAAATCCAAAGGCTGGCACCGTTGCCACTGACGTCGCTCGTGCTGTCACCGAAGCCAAGACCGGCAAAGTTGAATACCGCGTCGACAAACAAGCCATCGTTCACCTCAGCGTTGGTAAAGTCAGCTTTGGCGCTGCCAAACTCGAGCAAAACGCCCGCGCATTCTTTGACAGCCTGGCTTCACAGAAGCCATCGAGTCTAAAGTCTGCCTACGTCAAATCGACGAGCATTACCACGACGATGGGTCCTGGTATCAAGACTGAAAACGTCGTTAGCTAAGTTAGGTACGTGATACGGGTCCCCGTACCGGCCTCTCGCTTACTCATACTGAGCGAGGATGGCCGGTCGGGGACCCTTGTACCTGGGAGGCAGCGATTCTTGGTAGACCAGCAAAACACAAGACCTTTCGCTAGCGACGCGGCTACACGCGACTTCACTGCCTCCCCGGCTACCATTATCGTAATCCTTATGGTTGCATTCGGCAAGCATTTTTTATTATTTTGTGCCATAATAAGTACAAATACCAGGAGGGGAACGAATGCGGCAGTATCTTGATCTATTACGAGATATCAAAGAAAATGGCGTGATTAAAAGCGACCGTACCGGCACCGGGACAAAAAGCGTCTTTGGCAGGCAAGTTCGCTACGATTTAGCCGATGGTTTTCCGGCCGTCACCACCAAGAAGCTCTATTTTAATTCCGTGGTTCATGAATTACTTTGGTTTTTAAAGGGCACTGGAAATATCGAGTACCTAGCACAAAATAACGTTCATATCTGGGATGAGTGGCCGTTCAAAGCCTACTTGGAGAAAAATAACCTACCGATCCCCGAGGTAAATTCCGACGAGTGGAAAGCGCAGATGAAAGTATTTATCGGGAAGGTTGCTACCGATCACGACTTTGCCACGAAATGGGGCGATCTCGGACCTGTCTACGGCGTGCAGTGGCGCCACTGGCCGGATGGCAGAGGCGGCGAAATCGATCAGATCGCCAACGTGATCGAAATGATCAAAAAATCGCCGGACTCTCGCCGCATGATCGTCACCGCCTGGAACCCTGGTGAGATCGACGAAATCGTTCGCATCGGTGGTCTGCCACCGTGCCATAGCTTATTCCAATTTTATGTAGCTGACGGCAAGCTTAGCCTCCATCTCTATCAGCGCAGTGCTGATACCTTCCTCGGCGTACCGTTTAATATCGCTTCGTATTCGTTGCTGCTCGCAATGGTCGCGCAGGTAACCGGACTTGAAGCGGGGGAGTTCGTGCATACCCTTGCCGATACTCATATTTACAGTAATCATTTCGAGCAAGTGAATGAACAGCTTGCGCGTACGCCAAAAGAACTGCCGACACTCTGGCTCAATCCGGATGTCAAAAATATCGACGTTTTCACGTTCGACGACATCCGCCTCGAAAATTACTATCCCGATCCGGCCATAAAAGCGCCGATTGCAGTGTAATACAACATCTATTTTGATGTTTTGTGGCGAACGTCGTTCTTCCTTTCTTTTTGGCTCACTGACTCTGCTAAGCTGACGTTAAGCCCGTTTGCTAAATGGACCAGGTACAGTTGAACATCGGCGAGTTCATCCATCAAAGAGATGTCGCCATAACCCTCATCACGCTTTAGATTGGTCGTCTTTCTGATGGCGCGAGCAAGCTCACCGATTTCTTCAGTTAAAAGCAGCATCGTATCTCGGGCGGATTCATTCGCCCAGCCGCGCTCGTCTGCAGCACGTTTGTAATATTCCTGCAAAGCTGCGATACCATTGCCTGGCCGATGTACAATAGAAGGAACACTCTCCACTTCTACAGTGTCGGTAACTATACTTTGAAGCATTTCGTCATTCAAGACGCTATCAGTATAAATAGGTACCCCCAGCGCGTGGGCAAACCCGACTTCAAAAGCAGCACTCGTTCCCACATAACCATCTGGTGCAAAGAGCCACACAAAGGATGCCCGCCGAATGGCATCTAAGTGATTCTCCTCGATGGTATTCACATCTAAATCTACCTCTTGTTGTGTACGAACAAAATCATCAGCAGGATTTATGAACTCTATATCGTCAGGCGATAGGACTTCATAGAGCTTTCCTAGCTTTTGATGAATTGCCTTAAGTTTCTTAGGATTTTTCCTAAATGAGCCGACGATGACTACTTTTTTAGACACCTTGTATTCTCTCGTATTTTACAAAGTCATATGAATACTTATTCTTTTCATCCGCCTCATGATGATCGCGCTCGATTTCCTGCCAGTCGTCACAACTTATCTGTGGGAAAAAGACCGTCGCCTGCGGGAATTCGGCATCGACGTATGTGACGTAGAGCCGATCCACGTCATCGATTGCCTGGGCATAGATCTGGCCACCACCGATCACAAAGACAGGATAGCGAGCCAGTTCATAGGCAGAGGCCAGGCTGTTCGCCGTTAACACACCTTCGACACCAGTCGGCGTACGTGAAACGACAATATTTTCTCGATCCGTGAGCGGCCGCCCGATCGACTTGAACGTATTGCTGCCCATGATGACACTGCCGCCGATTGTCAGTTTTTTAAAATGCGCCAAGTCAGCCGGAAGATCACGCAACCAGAGCAGATCATTCTCAGCCCCTATGCCGTTGTTTTTATCCATCGCGACAACAATTGCTTTCATGCCCTTATTTTAGCATGGTACAATGAGGAAAGTTTATGGGAGTATACAGCAACACCGAAATCCGAGCGGCCGTCGATGAGGGTACGATCGTTTGTGTGCCATTCAACGATAAGCACATTTCTGAAGCTAGTCTCGATTTTACACTCGGACATTATTTTTATAAGCAAGAGTACCAGCCAGAGGCCGCCGGCGTTTACAATCCATTCGATGAAACGGATGTCGCTCGCTACTTTAAGGGTCCACTCGAAGCGATGCCACACAAAGAATGGTGCGAGAAAAACGGTGTCAAACTATTCGAAAACATCCCTGCAGATCACCCAATCATCGTCTTGCAGCCAGGGGAGCGCATCCTCGGGCATACGCACGAGTTCGTCGGTATCCGTGCTCATGGTGGTGCTTGTGAGGTAAAGTCGCGCTCCAGCTGGGGCCGCAACGGCGTGGCAGTTTGCTTTGACGCCGGCTGGGTTGACCCGGGCTACATCAATCGCATTACACTTGAAATCTATAATCTCAATATGCACGAAAGTGTAGTCTTGCCTGTCGGCGAGCGGGTCGGTCAGCTAATCTTCCATCACACCGGTCCGGTCGAAGGTGGTTACGCCGAAGGTCGGGGTGGTATGAGCGGGAAGTATCAGCATACCGATAACCTTGACGAACTCATTCGTACCTGGAAGCCAGAAATGATGCTACCTCGGGCCTTCAAAGATCAACGTATCCCAGCACCTGCTATCAAAGGCTTGTCGGAAGGTATGAAATAGTGGGGCGCTTTATCGCGATTGAAGGTGGTGACGGCTCGGGCAAGGCCACGCAGTCAAAGCTACTGGCTAGCTACCTACGGGAACAGGGAAGTGATGTTCTCGAGGCTGATTTTCCGCGTTACGGTGAAGCTTCAGCCTACTACGTCGAGCGCTACCTCAACGGCGCCTATGGTGGTCCGAATGACGTGCCGGCAGAACTCGGCGCGCTGCCATTTGCACTCGATCGTTTCGCCGCAAAAGAGGCGATTATTAAGCATTTACAGAAGCCGAATGCTATCGTCATCTCTAATCGCTATGTCGCGTCAAATCTTGCCCATCATGGCACGAAAGTGAGCGACCCAGCCGAACGAAAAGCATTCTACGAGCGAATCATGCTAACAGAATATGGAGTTTTTGGCATTCCGCGCCCTGACCAAAATATTGTCCTAGTCGTACCAGCTGATCTAGCGCAAGCGAATGTTGATAAGAAAGAAGCTCGGTCGTATACCGAGCTCAAACGTGACATCCACGAGGCCGACGCAAACCATTTAGAACTCGCCAAGGCCAACTACGAAGAATTATGCACCCTGTATCCGGACGAATTCACCGCTATCGATTGCACTGAAAACGGCCAGATGCGTGCAATTGACGATATCCAATCAGAGATCCGTACGTTAGTCGCGTAGAGACTAGTGTGTCGTACGGTGCGCCCTTATAGCACTGTGCGTCATCGGATAACGCGAGATATCAATCGGCTCCTGCGGCAGACTAGCTTTTGGAATCGCCTTATTAAGCGCATATACCGTCGCCGTGGCGATAATAATCTCACGAGACGCATCACCAGTCTCAAGGAGCTCAAGCATATTCTCCTCGGTAACTTTTTCGCTCGATGTAAACGTATAGCGCTCACGAAGACGTAAAGGATCATCCTCTGAATCCTCCTCGCCATCTTTCAGGTGTGAGAGCGTCCTGGTCGCCGTCCATATGACGTGCCCTGGATAGGCGCTATGCTGATCGGCTCGTCGAGCAAGTCGCCAACTATTGTTCGGTACTGCCGACATATCAATATTCGCGTTCTTCAAGGTTCTCCAGGCTTTATCGTGCGGTGCATTGGGAATATCGTATAACTCCATAGCTAGTGTAGCGCTACGGCTCATACTATGGACGACTTGGTTGAGCCGCTCCAAGGGACTCAAATGCCGGTAAGCCCGCATATCTGCCGCCACGAGAGCCGGCATAAGAAGACGATGATGAGAGGTATAGCCGGCCAGATTCGTATCAATCGGTTCATAGACTGACGGGCTAAATCCTTGTTCAATTCTTAACACAACTGTATATTATACCTCAATAAAGCATATGCGTCAATACCTTATCTTGTTTTTACGGACTTAATCGTGTATACTATACCAGACGTCACCAGAGACAGTGGCCGCGGAGAACTCCGCTTAATCTGCCACCAAGGTTGAAATACTTAGGATTCAGCTGTGACGCACCGATGAGCCACTTCCAGTGGCAATTCAGCTCGTACGTTAACAACACGGTCGAATCATAAAACACTAAAGTAAAGGATTTTTATGGCAATTACCCGCGATAAAAAACAAGCTTTAGTTTCGCAGATGAATGACGTGCTTTCGAGCGCGAAACTCACCGTCTTCGCCCAGTACCAAGGATTGAGCGTGGCTGACATGCAGGAACTCCGTGCTCTGGCACGAGAAGCTGGCGTGTCGATCACTGTCACTAAAAACCGCTTAGTTCGCGTCGCAATGAATAGTATCGATACCTACAAGGAAACCGATACTTCCATGTTGCAAGGCCAGTTGGTCTACGCGATCAGCAATGAAGACGAAGTTGCCCCGGCCCAGGTACTCGATAAATTCGCCAAGAATCACCCCGAACTTCAGTTTGTCGGTGGCTTCTCTGACGAAGGTCTGGTGCTCAGTGCCGACGACGTAAAGGCTCTAGCCGGCTTGCCAAGCAAAAACCAGCTTATCGCCGAAGTCGTTGCCCAGTTGCTTTCACCGGTGCACGACACCACGAATGCACTATCTGGCAATCTGCACGCGCTACTTGATGGCGTTGAAGCTAAAGCTACAAGTTAAATTAATAATCTAAGTCTACGAAAGGAGACCAAGGGAAAAGAGCAGCCCGAGACGACGGATTCATTCCGGCGCTCGGCGCGATGAGAAAAACCGTAGGTTTGTCTCATAAGCCCTTGGGCGAAATATTATGGCTGATGTAAAAAAACTGGCGGAAGAGCTGACCAAGCTCACCGTTCTCGAAGTAAACGAACTGAAAAATGTTCTTAAAGATGAATACGGCATTGAGCCTGCCGCTGCTGCTGTAGCGGTTGCTGGCCCAGCTGCTGGCGGCGACGCTGGCGCAGATGCTGCTGACGAAAAGACTGAGTTCACCGTCACCCTTAAGGATGCAGGTGCTCAGAAAGTCGCAGTTATCAAGGCTGTTAAGGAAATCACCGGCCTTGGTCTTGGTGAAGCAAAGGCTATCGTTGACGGCGCTCCTGCTCCAGTCAAGGAAAAGGTCAACAAAGAAGAAGCTGAAGCGGCTAAGAAAAGCCTCGAAGAAGCCGGCGCTACTGTCGAGCTTAGCTAGTCTCAACCAATCTATTCGACCGTTTGTTATCAACGAAAAAACTACCTCCCCATCCGGGGGGTATTTTTTTGGACAAAATTCACAACGCTTTCACCGTCACCTCATAAATCTTTGTGGAAAAATCACATATTGACGAGTAACGCAAAAATTGGTATATAATAGGGTGATACTACCGCCTAAAACAGACAAAGGAAACTGCGAGAAAATTATGTCTGACCTACCAGAGAAACAGGTGAAACGCCTTCGGGCGCTCATCACCGAAGCCGAAACCAATATTGCCGCCGCCAAGGAGCTGCTGATTAGCATCATCGGCGATGACGGTCACGTCGTCACGCCATCTTCGAGCCGCGAGGATGTCAGTGGCAAAGTCATCGAAGGCATCTTTGACGGCCAAAAAATGGCTGGCCCCGATGGCAAAGAATACCCCGTGCCTGCAAACTATGCTTCAAAGTCAAAGTTAGTCGAAGGTGATATCTTGAAGCTCACCATCGCCGACGACGGCAGCTTCGTCTATAAGCAGATCGGTCCTATCGATCGCACGCAGGTCATCGGTACGCTCGTACAGCACGACGGCGCCTACTACGTCGAAGCAAACGGTAAAGAATACCGTATCCTGCTTGCTAGCGTGACTTACTTCCGTATCAATGCCGGCGACCAGGTGACAATCATCATCCCGACCGACAATCCCGACGCTACCTGGGCAGCGGTTGAAGCGGCATTGTAAGCACATCAGTCGCTACAATTGTCAGTATACATATAGTATGTTATAGTTTCACGCAGTCTTCTTCTGAACACCTGAAGGAGGTGATGGAGATGCGTTTATGCATTAGAGAGGAGACTACACACCTGATTGCCGGTATCGCTATCGTCGTTTCTGTAGTTATTGCAGCGATAGGACTCTTGATAGCCTTCATCTTGCTTCTACAGGGGATATCCGGCATGAAGTAAAGTCCACCGCACTCGCCGCGCCAGACATCGATGATCTGACCGGCTGGAGCTACGCGGTGGCTCTTTTCTTTTGCTATATCAATCCTTGCGAATTAATATAACCCGTCCTCGCTCGGAAAAACATGTAAACACGTTTTATCTCTCGCCTCATCGGGTTATACTAAATTGTGATGGCTAAAATACATTTCAAATACGGGGCGATGAATAGTGGTAAGAGTGATACGCTGATTAAAACAGCATTCAACTACGAGGAGCGCGGACTAAAGGTTATCGTCGTCAAACCGAAAATTGACACCAAGGGAGATGACCTAATAGTTGCTCGCGGCGGACACAAGCGCAGTGCCAACATCCTGGCCGATCAGACTACGAACCTCGAAACGGAAATTTTAAAAACCAAGAATGCGGCCGTTGTGCTCGTCGATGAAGCGCAGTTTCTCACCCGCGACCAAATCAGCCAATTATTCCGGATCGCCAAACAACATGGTATTTCCGTTATCTGCTATGGTCTGCGTGCGGATTTCCGTACGGAATTGTTTCCAGGCAGCGAACGTCTGTTTGAAGTGGCCGACAATATCGAAAAGCTCCCGACGATGTGCTTTTGTGGTTCTCAAGCTGAGTTCAATACCCGAAAGGTGAATGGCAAATACGTTTTTGAAGGTGATCAAGTGGCGATCGACGGCAAAGATAAAGTCGAGTATGACTCCCTCTGCGGCCGCTGTTACATTCGCGAAGGCGGCACGGTCTAGCGCTTCAATTTTACCAAGTTAAAGTACAACGATTTTCCGCCCGAAGTAGCGTACAATGGAGAAGGAAATGGGAGTTGCACTATATCGTAAATACCGCAGTCGTTCTTTGGCTGATATTGTCGGGCAACCGCAAGTCACTGAGCTACTTACAAATGCAATAAAGCAGGGAAAGATTGCCCATGCCTATTTGTTTACTGGCCCGAAAGGCACTGGTAAAACGTCGATTGCGCGCATATTAGCCCATGAGATCAATAACCTACCCTACAAAGACGATACGTCGCACCTTGATATCATCGAGATCGACGCAGCGAGTAATAATGGGGTCGAGGACATTCGCGACTTACGTGACCGCGTACAAATTGCTCCGGTCAGTGCTAAGAAAAAAGTCTACATCATCGATGAAGTACACATGCTCTCAAAGCCGGCCTTTAATGCACTTCTTAAAACTCTCGAGGAACCACCCGAGCACGTTGTTTTTATCCTTGCCACTACTGACCTCGACAAAGTGCCAGCGACAATTCTTAGTCGCACCCAGCGTCATACATTTCGCCGCGCTTCAATCGCCGACCTTGTCAAAAACCTGCGCTCTATCGCCAAAAAAGAAAAGATTAATATCGATGATGCTGCCCTGGAGTTGATTGCTCACCATAGCGACGGCAGTTTCCGTGACAGCGTGAGCCTGTTCGACCAGCTCGCAGCCAGCATTACCTCTGGTGAGTCTCTATCAAAGACTGCCGTTCTTCATTCACTCGGCCTCGCGGACGACGAAAAGATCGACCAGCTACTCCGGGCGACCCTTGCTGGCGACATACAGACCGTCACCGATCTTATGGACGAGATCAGCTCACGTGGTACATCGGCTCGCACCATCGTCCAACAGCTCCATGCGCGTATCCGCAGCGAACTGCCAGCTCAGCCTGGTTTAGCCATTTTACTCGACCGGCTACTCGACGTCAGCCGCTCCGGCTATCCTGAATTAAAACTCCTTACTACCTTGAGTCTATTCAGTGTACCCCAAACAGTCGACGTACCGATCGCAGACACTCCCATTTCTGTGCCAAAGCCGGTGACAACAGTTTCTAAAGTAAAACCGACTGCGTCCGCCGATAAGTCGAAGGATGATAAGGCTTCCGACTCTGTCGCGGCTACGCCACCAAAAAAGAAGTCCCCGAAAAACGCCCAGCCGTTCGAATGGCAGAAACTACTCGAATACGTCCGCTCACGCCACGTCGCGCTTCACAGTGTACTCACAAAATGTGAGGCGGTACTCGACGGCGAAACGTTGCTTCTCTACACCAAAAGTCCGTTTTACAAAAAGAAACTCGATGACAGCAGATATCGAGTGTTGCTTAACGATTCAATCGACGCAGTTGGCTTTTCACCTCTGGAAATCGTCACAAAAGGTACGGCTGCACCATTAAAAGATAGCCAGGCAGCGAAGGTTGCTGCTATTATGGGGGGTGGAGAAGATGTGAGCGTCGAATAAGGCGCCGCGAGAGGTTACCCATGGCTACGAAAGAAATATCCGCGGGCAAAGTGCCCCCACAGAGTTTAGACGCCGAGAAGAGCCTGCTTGGAGCGATTTTGATTGATGATGAAGTCCTCGCAGACGCCTCTGAGTTTGTGACGGAAAAAGATTTTTATGACAAACGGCACGGCCTTATCTACGCTGCCATGATGCGTCTCTATGAAAAGCACCGACCAGTCGACCTGTTGACATTGACCGATGAACTGAAACGAAAGAAAGAGCTCGAGACTGTCGGCGGCTCAGCCTACTTAAGTGAGTTGACAACCTACGTACCGACCGCCGCGCACGCCGCGGCCTACGCCGAACTTGTCGCACAAAAGGCCGTTAGACGCCGGTTGATCAAAGCCAGCGGCGATATCTCAGAGCTCGGCTACGACGAAGAGACGACCACCCAGGAATTACTCGAAAAGGCCGAGGCTGAACTGTTTTCGGTCAGCGACCAATCACTCAAGCAGGATGTCGTCAGCCTGGAGAGTATACTCACAGATAGTTTTGACCGCATGGAGGAGCTTCACCGTAACAAAGGTCAGCTGCGCGGCATCCGCACCGGCTACCGCGACCTCGACACTATGACTGCTGGGTTGCAGCGGAGTGACCTAATTATCCTGGCCGCACGTCCAGCGATGGGTAAAACGACACTGGTAACGAACTTAGCGTACAATGTGGCGACGATTGCCAAGCAGCCGGTGCTTTTCTTTAGTCTCGAGATGAGCAAAGAGCAGTTGGTTGATCGCATGCTGTCCGATGCGTCCGGCGTCGATGCCTGGAATATTCGCACCGGAAACTTGAGCGATGATGACTTTTCGAAACTATCCGACGCCATGGGCGAGCTAGCGGAAGCACCGATCTTTATCGATGATACGCCTGGTCTCACCGTGCTTGAAATGCGCACCAAAGCACGCCGCGTATCGCACGAGCATCCACTCGGGCTTATCATCGTTGACTACTTGCAACTCATGCAAGCCTCCGGTCGTTCTGACGGCAATCGCGTCCAAGAGGTCAGTGAGATTTCCCGCGGTTTGAAGCTGATTGCCCGTGAGCTGAACGTACCGTTGATTGCACTATCACAGCTGTCGCGTACCGTTGAGTCACGTTCACCGCAGATTCCGCAGCTTTCCGACCTACGCGAGTCGGGAAGCATCGAGCAGGACGCCGACATCGTTAGTTTTATCTATCGTCCTGGCTACTACGAGCCGGACAATCCTGAGGTGCAGAATATCACCAAGCTAATCATTGCCAAGCACCGAAACGGCCCAACCGGCGAAGTCGGCCTCTACTTCCACCCGGAGCGGTTGCGCTTTATGTCACTCGACAAAAAACATGGCTCCTAATGCTCATGCTATAATTTAAGTACCCTTATGGTGAAACAAAAGCTTACAGAAATGTTCCTTTACCGCTGGCGCTATGTGCTGGGCTACGGCCTGTTCGCCATCATTCTGGCGCTGTTACTCTGGTTGGCTGGCTTGTACATCCCCGGCGGTCTACCGAGTAGTGAGATTCACTCGGCGCTGATCAGTGATGGGCTGAACCCAGCTCATCTCTTTAGTCTAGCGCCGCAAGAGTTACTCTTTTTACCGTACCGACTACTCCAGGCTGCCAGCATCGCCGTATTTGGCTTCTCGTCCGTGAGTATTAAGCTCCCGTCGCTCATCTTGGCGTTTTTCTCAGCCCTCGGTATTCTTTACCTGGTTAATCTTTGGTTCAAGCGCAATGTCGCCGTAATTGCTTGCCTGATCGCTGTCACAACAACGCAGTTCCTCCTAGCTGCCCAAAGTGGACAGCCAGGTATCAGCTATATCTTCCTGACGGTCTGGATCTTGGTAGCAGCTTCGCTTATCGCACAGCGTGGCGCCCTAGCTCATATCTGGGTAATTGGCGGCTTTATCCTCGCTGGTATCGGACTGTACTTACCGCTCAATATTTACGTACTGATCGCCCTCATTATTACTGCCTTGATCCACCCTCATGCCCGCCATACGCTACTCCATAAAGCTTCGCGCCCCATTCTCGCGATTGGCGGCATACTGTTTCTCGTCATTATTTCGCCCCTTATCATTGGCACTATTAATACTTCCGATCTTCTATTGCAACTACTCGGTATCCCGCACGACTGGGGGGTCGTCGGTGAAAACGCCAAGATCCTACTGTCGCAGTATGCCAGCTTCGCTGCGCCCTCGAACGCCGATGTTGTGCTGCCGGCGTATGGGTTCGGCACGTTTCTGCTCATTATGCTCGGTCTTTATCGGATGTTTACGACGAAGTATACGACCAAAAGCTACATCATCAGCTTTTGGCTTATCTTTTTGCTGCCGCTCGTATTCCTAAACCCGAGCTATATCAATATTACTTTCATACCCGTCATCCTACTGGTCGCACTCGGGATCGATTATCTCATTTGGTCGTGGTATCGTCTCTTTCCGAAGAATCCATATGCACGCGTATTTGGTTTGGTACCGCTCGCCGTACTGGTAATCGGCCTGGTCGGCTCCGGTATCGACCACTACGCCTACGGCTATCACTATGACCATAGCGTCTACACACAGTATAATTTTGACCTTGGCCTACTCTCGAAGAAACTGCGTACACTTGATCCTAACGCAACCGTACACCTTGTCGTCAAGGAATCCGACCAGCCATTGTATCGTGCCTTCGCCACACATCAGCGTAACATCAAGCGGCTGACGGTTTCATCTGAAGTGAGCACCACAGGAAGCGATATCACCATCATCGAACGAGGACTGCATACTAGTGTCGCTAAAGCGCCCGCCGACATCCTGATCGCCAAGACAACCGAAGCCGGCGACCGCTTTTACCTCTACAAAAACCCGACACGCTAGCGTATACTAAAGACAGTAACAAGAGAGGATTACAAGAGATGGCGTTTAACCAGATGAAAATGCTTAATGACCTGCGAAAAGCGCAGAAAGACTTGAAGAAACAAATCGTTGAGGTTGAAGCCGGCGACGGTGCAGTCGTCGTGCGCGTTACGGGTGAACTGAAGATCGATAGTATCAAGATCGACCCCGAGCGAGTTGATTTCGATGATATCGGTGAGCTGGAACACTGGATTGAGATAGCAGTGCGTGACGGCCTAGCCAAAGCGCAGGAAATCGCCGCCGAGACCATGAAGCCCCTCATGGGTGGCCTTAATCTGCCAGGCATGTAGGAGCACCATGTGATTCAAATCCTTCCCTCAGCGCTTTCCAATTTAATCGATGCGCTTGGCCAGCTTCCAGGTGTTGGTGCTCGTACCGCCGAGCGCTATGCATATTTTCTATTAAAAAACGACGCGCGCACGGCCGAGCGGCTAGCCGACGCTGTCAATAACGTCCACGCTGGCGTCAAGCAGTGCCCGGTGACTTTCGCTCTGATCGATGACTCTCAAGATGTTTCGCCGCTCTATAGTGACGCGACGCGTGACAAGACGCTTATTGCCGTCGTTGAAGAACCGCTCGATATTGTTGCACTGGAGCGTACCGGCCAGTTTAAGGGCGCCTACCATGTGCTCGGTGGAGCAATTTCACCGATCGATGGCGTCGGTCCGGAGCAGCTACATATTCCCGAGCTAGTGATGCGCATACGGCAAGACAACGTGAAAGAATTGATTATCGCTACCAATGCATCGGTAGAAGGGGAGTCAACCGCGCTATTTCTCCAAAGATATATCAAGGATGCCGGTATCGATGTCACGATGTCACGTTTGGCACGCGGCATCCCGGTCGGGGTTGATTTGGAATACGCCGATCAGATCACACTCGGCCATGCCTTAGAAGGACGACGAGCATTGTGAAAGATTATCATGCGATTATTCCCGCAGTCTGGGTAATCGTTAAAAACGATAAAGGGCAGATATTTATGCTTCGCCGCGCCAACACTGGTTGGCGAGATGGCTCCTGGACGGTGCCAGCTGGTCATGTTGAAAAAGACGAAGGACCGATCGCGGCGGCGATTCGCGAGTTGAAAGAAGAGGTCGGATTGACAATTTCCGCTGAGCAGCTAAGTGAACCGTTGGTACATTTCTATCCGGCCGACACGTATGACCATGAGCGTGTCTCTTTATTTTTTCAATTGAATGACTATGATGGTACGCCGACAAATACCGAACCCGATAAGGCCAATAAGGCTGCCTGGTTTGATATGGATAAGCTACCCGAAGCTATGCCACCACTACTCCGCCGCGCTTTTATCGATATCAAAGCGGGCACTAACTACTCAGAACGTTACTACGACACACATCACCACCAAGAACTGTTACAATAAGATTAATGTTTGAAATTGCTACAAAACTCATTACCGATGCATCACGCATAGTCATCATCCAAGCCGAGAACCCGGACGGTGATAGCCTGGGGAGTGCGTTAGCGCTTGAGGAAATCCTTGGCGACCTAGGGAAGGAAGTCTCGCTGTACTGTCCAGTCGATATTCCAAAGTACCTACGCTATGTAAAAGGTTGGGATCGCGTCGAGCTAGGATTTGATACCAAAGCTGATCTGGCGATTATTCTTGATACCAGCGCTGACGTTTTACTCACGAAGATACTTGAAACACATGGCATTCGCCACTTCCTTGAAACTCGCCCGGTACTGGTCATCGATCACCATACGACCGCCAGTACGCTTAGCTTCGACCATACTATGCTGGCCAGTGAAAAAGCGATATCAACTAGTGAGGTTATCTTTAAGTTGGCAAAAAAAGCTGGGTGGCAGGTAAGTACTCAAGCTGCAGAAGATCTACTGGTTGCGCAGCTCGCTGACAGCCTTGGCCTCTCCACGCAGACCGTAACACCAGAAAGCTATCGTATTGCTGCTGAACTAACCGAGCTCGGTGCACATGTCGCCGCGATCGAAGAGCGTCGTCGCGAATTCATGAAGAAATCACCGGAAATCTTGCGCTATAAAGGCGAGCTCATCGGTCGTATCGAATACCTGCTTGATGGCAAACTGGCATTGGTACACATTCCTTGGGAAGACATCCAGGCTTACAGTGACCAGTACAACCCGAGTGTACTAGTACTCGATGAGATGCGTTTGGTCGAGAACGTCGAGGTCGCTGTAGCCATCAAGACCTATCCCGATGGTAAACTAACCGGTAAGCTGCGCTCCAATCAGCCGGTATCTGAGACGATTGCCGGCTACTTCGGTGGCGGTGGCCACCCCTATGCATCTGGTTTCCGTGTCTACGAAGAATACGACAAGATAGTCCACGAGCTCGTAACCGCTACCGACAAGGCACTCCATGAAATTGCATAACACGCTAACTGGCACAAAAGATGAGTTTACGCCGCTTGTCGGTAATACCGTCAAGCTTTACACCTGCGGACTGACCGTTTACTCGCAGCCACACATTGGCAACTGGGTGGCCTACATCTATTGGGACGTGTTAGTTCGAACACTACGTGCACTCGACTATAAAGTTGAGCGTGTGCAAAACATCACCGATGTCGGCCATCTAACCGATGATGCCGATGCTGGCGAAGACAAGATGCTAAAAAGTGCCCTAAAAGAAGGCAAAACCGCCTGGGATGTGGCACAGAAATATATCGACATTGCTGATCACGAAGCCTATGACACACTGAAACTTCTCCGTCCTGAACATATGCCGCGCGCAACCGACTATATCGCTCAGCAGGTTGCACTTGTCGAGGAGCTTGAGAAGAAAGGCTTTACCTACCAGATTAAGGATGGTATCTACTTTGATACCGATAAACTGAAGGACTATGGAAAACTGGCGCGGCTTGATATCAAAGGCCTCCACTTCGGTGCTCGCGTGGCCGATACGGGCAAAAAAAATCCGACCGATTTTGCACTCTGGAAATTCAGTCCAAAAGACCAGCAACGTGACATGGAGTGGGACAGTCCGTGGGGTAAAGGTTTTCCGGGCTGGCATCTGGAATGTAGCGCCATGGCGATGGACATTCTGGGCGAGCAGATCGACATTCATACTGGCGGCATCGACCATATTCCAGTGCATCACACCAATGAAATTGCCCAAACTGAAGCCCTTACCAGTAAGCCCTTTTCGCACTTTTGGGTGCATGCCAACCATATCAAGGTTAATGGCACTAAAATGAGCAAGAGCCTCGATAATATTTACACGCTTGATGATATTGTGAACAAAGGCTACGATCTAAACGCTTTCAAACTACTGGTACTCTCAAAGCACTACCGCACCGAGGGCAACTTTACCTGGGAGATTCTCGATGCCAGCGCCAACCGCTTAAAAAACTGGCAGGCCGCCGCGGTTCTACGCCACCAGACACACGACACACTGCAAGATGACGACGAAAAAGATACCGATGCGTCGAGCATCTCACTGCTTGCCACGCCGCATGTCATTACCGAAGCATTGGCGGATGATCTCGATACGCCTCGGGCACTCACGCTAATCGATGAAGCATTTAATCATTTAGAAACTCGCAGCCTGGAGCGCATTCATCATAACAGCCTGATCGCACTACTTGAGGCAATCAACGAGCTCCTCGGCATTGATCTACTAACGAGCACGCCTGATATTGACGACAAAAGCAAGCAGCTCATCCTTGAGCGTCAGCGAGCACGGGAAAATAAAGATTGGCGACGTTCCGACGAACTACGCGACGCACTTATTGAAAAGGGTGTCGCCGTACGCGACACCCTCAGTGGCAGTGTTTGGTATTATCTTTAGACGGCTTTGTTGCGAGCTTTTTTGACAAGTTTCACGACCGGATGCTCCGGCTCGTCAGCAACGGTACGGTTGCGCTCGAGATAGGTTTGAATTAGAACCTTGATGCAACCAGCGATCGGGATCGAGATAACACCACCGGCAATGCCAAAGAGATACAAGCCGATAGCCACTGACGTCAAGATAGCGAGCGCCGAAAGTTCCAACCGACGCGACTGGATGGTTGGTGAAATATAATTATTTTCGATTTGCTGATAAACCACAAAGAAGGCGACATAGACAATCGCCGCTCCGATGTCATTGAAGGCGAGCAGGGAAGCAATTAATAGACCGCCGATCGTCGCACCAAACATTGGTATGAGCGACAGGACAAAGGTAATTGCTGCGGTCGGAATCGCTAGGTTACTTGGTATATTAAAGAAGAAGCTAAGGATAAATACCATCGTGCCGGCGGCCAGTGCACCCAGTCCTGAAACGGTCAGTTGGCCGGTGACATAGCCCGACACGACCGCGTTCATACGGTGTACGACATTTTTATGAAACGCCATCTTTTTCTGGTCGGTATAGAGACCCCAGATACGACGCATCCAGGCTGGCCCCTCGATCAGCATCAAGAATGACAGTACCAACACCAGGATGGTGCCAGTGAGAATCGAGAAGAATGAGCCGATACCGCTAACGACACTACTGCCAGCGCTTGACGCCCAGGTAGAAGTTGAATTTTTGATCGAATCCGTCAGCTGATCAACCTGGGATTGCAAATGATATTCAGTGATCAGACGGTCGAGGCCATGCCACTGTTCCTGCGCTGTAGTGACAAGCGAGGGAACGGTCTGGATAAACTTCGCCGTTTGCTGAATGATTGGCGGAACGGCTAGAAATATAAACGCACCGAGTAGGGCAACTACCAAGATATAAGCAACAGCCGTACTTGCCGCCCGGCTATTACCCGGAAAATACCGTGCCAGCCGACTAACTGGTGCATTCAATGCCAGCGCCAAGAAGAAGGCAGTGCCAAGAATGACGAGGGCAGTACGAGCACTATAGATCGCCAGCCCGGCTAGGAAAATCCCCAGTGGCACCAGCCAAAAACGGATAAATGTACGGGTTGAGGCGTCGATGTTTACTTTCATACCGTGATTATACATCACTTTTCGGCACATACATAACGCGTAGATGTTTTGGCTCGATGTGGTAATGTAGCGGCGGTATCGTTGTTACTGCCTCACCGTCGTAACTAATAGCAATTTTTTTATGAGGACTATCGATCGTGAGCTGACTTGGCTGGTCGATTTCGAGCTCGTCGTGCTGGCGGGCTCTGCCGAGCGCCGCCATAAAGACAGCCTTCATAAATCCAAAACGCGTTGAGGAGGTTGATACGACGACAAACAGCTTGCCACCAACCAATGTCGTCTTGGGCGGTAACCCGATGGCCTGCAAATCGTATTCATTATTACCAACAAATACAAATGGCGTCCTAATGTTTCGACCGTCGATATTCAACCGGTGTCGGCGGAACTCAACCATCTGGATCACCGCCGTCCAAGCCGCTGCCAGCCATTTGCCAACGATACGGCGCGTCTTTTTCTGCTCTAGGAGACTAAATGGATACATGCCGATATTGGAATTATTGAGGAATAGGCGTCCATTGACGTACGCCACATCAATCATCCGCTTCCTCGCATCATCAAGGTGCCCGAGAACAGCCTCGATATCGCTTTCCATCCCCAAATCACGCACAAAATGGTTGAACGTACCACCGGGCAAAGGCAATAGTGTCGATTTTGTGCCAGCAATAAGTTCGGCGACATTGCTGTGCGTCCCATCGCCACCTACCACCGCTACGGTAACGCCTCTTTGTACCAGCGCGGCAAGCTTAGCCGAATTTAGCTGACGGGCGGAGAACGAATCCGTAACAGTCACCTTGTGACGACGAAACATTTTCTTCAGCTGAGGCAGTGTCATATTTTGCCCGGATAAAGAGTTATGTATAAGTACTACTTTCATCCGAGCGGCCTGATAACAAAAATAATAATGGCGAGTGCCAGCAATCCGAGCAGCCAACCGGCTATAACATCACTTGGAAAATGTGCGCCGAGATAGACGCGTGACAAACCAATAAGAAATGGCAGTGTGAAGAGACAAACTGCGACGATGTAATTATGGGGCGGGGTTAGTTTCATCAGGGCAAGGTAAGCAAGCAACCCGTAAGCGATCATCGAGCCACTGGCATGGCCACTCGGAAAGCTAAACGTCTTGAGATACATGTGTGACGCATAGTCAGTCATCGGCCGCGCCCGTTCAAATAACAGCTTTAGCGCCGATCCTGCAAACAAGGTAAGCGGTACCATGGCGCCCGCCCATACCAGCCGGCTACGCTGCGTTAAGCCATACACCATCACCACCACACCGATACCGATCGTCACCACTGGTTCACCCATAAACGTAAGCAAGAGAAAGAAAGGCCGCCAGCTCGACGAGAATAGCTGCGCCACCCACTCGGTCACCGTACGGTCAAACATATGGACATACTGCTTCATAGTACTAGTATATACGATAGTTACTTTGACGATTCTTGCTAGACAATGTATAGTTATAAGTACGATGAAGATGGAAACGATTGGCTGTCTCGATGCGGCCACCGATATACTCGGCGACAAGTGGACGCCACGTCTTCTGCGCCTCTTTCTGAACCAGTCTACTGTTCGTTTTTGTCAGCTGCAGGAGTCTGCCGGAGAGATCAACCCGCGCACGCTCTCGGCTCGACTCGTAAAGCTCGAGGAGTCTGGTATTATTTCCAAGCAGCCTACTTCGGCTACACGCTGCGAGTATATACTTACCAAGAAAGGCCACGACCTCATGCCAATCCTTGAGGGCATGCATGCTTGGACAGCGAAATACTCCGATTAAATCTCAGTTCGTTCTCAGGCATAGGCTATACTATACATAGGTAGAACATGCGTATTCTTGTTGTTGAAGATGAACATAAGATTGCCCAGGCGCTCAAGCGAGCGCTCGAGCAAGAGCATTACGCCGTCGATGTTTCGTATGACGGTGATGATGGCTATGCCATGGCAACGACCGAACCATACGATGCGATGATTATCGATCGCATGATCCCCGGCGAGTACGACGGCATCGGGATCGTTAAGGCCGTCCGCGAGCAAGGAATCCATGTGCCAATCCTGCTTTTAACTGCCCTCGGCCGCATCGAAGACAAGACGATGGGGCTTGATAGCGGCGCCGACGATTACCTGACAAAGCCCTTCGCTATCGAGGAACTATTGGCACGACTGCGTGCGCTGCTCCGCCGTCCCGCCTCGCACCAACCAAACACTCTCAATATCGCCGACCTCGAGCTCGACACTGTCAACAAACGCGTCACCAGAGCGGGCCAGGACATTACGTTAACCGCCAAAGAGTTTAGCTTGCTCGAGTATCTCCTACGCAACAAGCATCGCCCGGCCAATAAAGACATGATCATCCAGCATGTCTGGGACTACGACGCCGATATCCTCCCCAATACGGTTGAGGTCTATATAAAATACCTGCGCACGAAAATCGACAAGCCATTCAAAACGTCCTTACTGCAAACGATTCGCGGCTTCGGCTACAAATTGGAAGACAAGTAGCCTATGCGCCAGATGTTCGCTTCCGCTACTCTCCAGCTAACCGCCTGGTACTTACTCGTTATCATGGTCGTCAGTCTACTGTTTAGCGGCTTGATCTTTGAGCTCTCGACCAACGAGATCAGTAGCCGCCTAGAGCAGTTCCAAATACGTCTCGAGGGTGGTCAGACGTTGATACTGCCCGGTACGACGACGCTCAACGAAGTACGCATGCACCAAACGCGCGAAGCAAAAGTGAGCATCTTTTTTGGACTCCTTTATATGAATCTCAGTGTGCTTGGTATCGGTGGTATCGTTTCATTCCTGCTGGCACGTCGTACACTCCGGCCGATCGAAGCGGCACACGAAGCCCAGTCGCGTTTTACGAGTGACGCCAGTCACGAGCTCAAGACGCCGCTCGCAGTTATGAAATCAGAAATCCAGGTGGCTTTGCGCGATAAACACATCACCCCCGCGGAGCTTCGCCAGACGCTCGAAAGCAACCTCGAAGAAGTCGACAAATTAGCCGGCTTGTCACAGACTTTACTCCAGCTTTCTCGGCTCGACTATTCCGATATCCCGCGTGGCGAGCGCGTCAATCTCACGGCTATCCTCACTTCGGCAGTCGCCACTTTTTCAAGCGAGCGAAACCGCAGAATAAAGTTCCACCATCCCAAAAATGCCGTGCTGATAGACGGCAATATTACCATGATCGGTGATCTGGCAGCCATCCTACTCGACAACGCGCTCAAGTACAGCCCACCAGACACGGTCGCCAGAGTCACCTTATCGTCAAACGGCCGCACCGCGAAGCTTGAGATTAGTAATGAAGGGCAGGGGATTAGTCAGGAGGACTTGCCGCATATCTTCAAGCGTTTCTACCGTGCCGATCGCTCTCGTACCTCACGCCAGACTACCAAGAGCTACGGGCTCGGGTTGTCACTGGCTCGAAAGATCGTCGAGCTTCATGACGGACAGATTCAAGCCAGCAGCACCCCCGGTAAGCTGACGACGTTTCGAGTGTCCTTACCCCATGTACGAAAAAATCGTTAGTTTTTTGACGATTTTTTCAGATTCCTCTCAGATTCAAGTCGTATAGTAAATGGCGTACGGTGGTACTATCCGCCGACAAACAAGAACACGAGAACTAAAACGGAGGGATAAATATGCAAACAATCCAACAGAAAACTATTCTTCTCAGCAAAAAAGGCATGAAAGAACTTAAAAAGTCCGTCGCTAAGCTCGAGCGCAAGCAACAACGCATCATCAAAGAGTTGCACGAGCTCGACAAGACCGACAACCACGAACACCGCCTAGCGCGTGTCGAGAAACTCGCCGATCTCGAAATAGTCGAGAGCCAGCTGGCCGACAAGCAAATGTACCTATCTACCGCCAAGCTCTTTCCACGTAAGCGCGACGCGCTGATTGCCTCGCTCGGCTCGGTCGTTGACTTAGTCGACTCCAGTGGCCGTCTCATCCGCTACACACTGGTTGACAGTATCGAAGCAAACCCTAGCGATGGCCGTATCTCGATCAGTAGCCCGCTTGGCCAGTCACTGATCGGCAAGCGTATCCAGGAGACGATCCACTGGGGCAATGGGATTCGCACCAACAAGTTCACTCTCATCGGGATAGCTTAGACGGTCTACCCCTATATATCACCAAGACTCTGTCTCGCTACCCCGAGGCAGAGTTTTGATATGAAAGGGTAAACCATGATACAATAACTAACGTTCTAAGGGTGACAATTCGATAGTTCTCTTCTGGCTTTCAGTGGGCCGTGGCCAAGTGGTAAGGCACCAGGTTTTGGTCCTGGCATTCGCAGGTTCGAATCCTGCCGGCCCAGCCAGAAGAAAGTTATCGAGCCCTTTACCACGGCTAATCACCTGTGTAAGATGGATTAAATGAAAATACTTGTTCTCGGTGTTCCGTTTGCCGGTAAGACCTACATGTCTAATTATATGATGAACCGTGGATATAACGCTTTTGACGGAGATTATATAGTAGGTCTCTCGAAGTTTATTACCCGAGACGGTAAGGATGTTACGCATGCAGTACAGACAGGCGCCTATAGAAGCAGACGGATAGCGAATCGGATGTGGCAGTTAGATTTTTTAAAGGGATACCTGGATGACCAGCCCAACCCCATTATTATTTTCGGCTGGGCAGCTAATATAACTGATGCATTTAGTCTATTTGATAAGGTCTTCTACCTAGGGCTTGCTCAAGAAGAACTCGCTCATAGATTCGAGCATAATGAACGAGAGCATAACTACGGCAGGACGGCGTCCGAACAATTAAGAATAAAAACAGCACATAAAAAGTGGCTACACACCGCCCACCATAGAAATATCCCCATTATTAATGCGGTAGCACCTCCCGCGCATATTGAAAATATACTGAAAGAATACTGCAAATTAGGAAATTATTGAAATATACAAACGTTAGTCAAAGGCCAGGTACCGCTCACCCAAACAACCCATACGCCAACACTATCGCGACCACGCCACCGAGTATTCGCCTGAACCTTGATGAGCCTTGTGTTATCTCCAGATAGCACCAGATCGAAAGAAAAGCAAAGCTGATACTGGAAAATCCTGTTTTTAGATTCGCCGTAGTAAGCTGTGCAATAACCATACTAGCAAACCAGCCAATGATCGATAGGTTAGGGAACTGGAAGATATAGGCTCGCCCGTCTTTGCCACGAACCAGCCAATCAATTGCGAACTGGAGCTCTCTGATCATGTATCTACTTTAAGCTCGAGAACCGAGTGGTTTACGCGTTGCTTTGCTTGTTTGACTTCAATTTTCGCTTGCGTGCTCGCTTGATATCGGCGCTATGACGATTTTTCTGTTTAGCCATGTTTCTCCATTCGTATTAAACTACCATTATAGCCTAAAGTAGCCATTTTTACAATATTCGTGATATAATAGAAGAGAAGCATATCATTCTTACCGCCAAGGCTTAGGAACTTTTGCTCGATAAAATGTAAAGAGGCAAGAGCATATCAACACACGAATAAAATCATTTTCCGAGTCACCACAAGGAAAGCTGGTACAGGTAGAATTAGTAAAGATGGTAAAAAGCCAGCAGTACAATACCCGCACCATGTATTCTGCCCAAGACGTCAATGGACTCGGTTTCGTCGAGAAGCACATGCGGTACATGAGCCAATTTCCAAATCTCGACTGCCTGCAGTACGTCTCCAACCTCAAGATGATGACCAAACGCACCGACTAGACGAGCGGTATACTAAATACATGAGTAGACGGCGTAGATTATATTCCGGCAAGAGCAGTTATGGCAGCTACGAAGTTGTTGATACGATCTACAGCGGCAGGCGGGCTCGGCTACTCTACGGCGACAAAAATACACCCCAGTCCGGTGTAGCACTGGACGACGAAGGTGAACTTTTATTTGATTACAATCAGCGCTTCCTGGAGATGATCGAGAGCGCGCAGCCGAAAAAAATACTGGTAATTGGCGGTGGTGTATTGATGTTGCCCGTTGCCGTCTATGACCGATTTGCTGATATGAAAATTGACGTCGTCGAGATAGACCCACTGCTCATTCAGTTGGCACACGACTTCTTTCGCGTGCCGACCGAAAACCGCTTTCAAATCTTCACCGGCGATGGCCGGGCTTTTCTCGAGCAAACGACGGGTCAGTACGACATGATCATCATCGACGCCTTTCATGGTTTTACGACACCAATTCACTTACTCGAACATACCGCTGCTGTGCTATATCAGCAACACCTAACCGAGAGTGGAGTTGTCACGATCAATTTCATCTCACAGTTTATCGGCCGCCGTCAGCAGCTTGCGCACGAAATGATGGCGACATTTTTGGAAGTGTTCCCGGCCTGCGAACTTTACCAGGCCGACCCACACCAGGCGAAGGGCGACGAGCAAAACGTGCTGCTCGTAGCGGGAACACAGAGCATTCACTTCGACTATTTACAGTCACATTCCGTCAGTCAGCTGATGATGTGGCCGAACCAACCGCCTCAGCTACATTCCTAAAACCATCGCGCTCTAAAAGCTTTACTAAGTCACGGTTCACTTGTCCCACTAGCTGCGGTCCTTCAAAGATAATGCCGGTTACCAGCTCTACCAGATGGGCACCGTGTCGGATTTTGTCATAAGCGTCCGCAGCCGAAAATACGCCACCAACGCCAATGATTGTGAAGCGGTCACCAAATTTTTGGTACGTTTGATGAATTAGATAGGTTGATTGCTCACGAGTCGGTAAACCGCTCAGGTGTCCTTTAACCGACTGCGGCAGACGATCTCGTAGCGACTCACGTCTCTTAGTAAGGTTACCGATCGTTACGCCCGCCACCTTGTGTTGCTCGGCAACTTTCAAAAGATGGCAGAATTTATCCCAAGTGAGATCGATCGGCATTTTGATAAAGACCGGCTTCTGCAACTTGAGCTTGTCGACCTCTGCAAGCAGTTTATCCAGCTTCGCCGGCGTCGTGAATGGCTCGCCCCCATACGTATTGGGGCACGATATATTGAGTGTATACATGGCACCAATACCAGCTGTCTTTAAGAGTGACAAACTACCAACATAGTCACTGATCGCATCAGTATCGCTGACTGCTTCCGGCGAATTCGTTTTGGCCACCGAAACATTAAGTGGAAAACCTGTCGGCAGATGCCTCGCGTCAGTACGTAAACGACCGATAATCTCAGGCGCACCATGATTTGCCAGGCCGGCGTGGACGACCAACGACTTCGACTTCGGCAAGCGATAGAACCATGGGCGTGGATTACCAGCACACGGCCGAAGTGTGATTGAGCCACCTTCCATAAAGCCAAAGCCAACTGCATGCATCAACGGAACGAGCTCGAAATTTTTATCAAGCCCGGCCGACAATCCAATCGGAGTAGGGAACGTGATCCCATGGAGCGTCTGTTGCAGCCTGACAGGGTTGTCATAGCGCAAACTCTTTACAAGAAGTGTCCGGACACTTTGATGACACTGCAAGCGCGCGCCACTGCGGATCATGCGGTCATGTACTTTATCCGGTGAAAACCGAAACAAAACCGGCTTAATCATCCGTTTATACGCGAAGCCAGTCACCACGCTGACAAGTGCGTTCATCGCTGCTCCCTTCAAGTCATTTTAGTACCTACCAGCATAACGCATAAATCACACCATTTAGTGTGACCTATGTCACATGCCACTTTGGAGCCTGCTTTATATACTTATGCCTACAACAAAGAGATGACAAACAGGAAGGAAACACATGGAAACACTCACGAAAGAAACAACACACACCGACTCACTCATCAAAGTGTATAAAAAGTATTTACCAAAGACACAAAAACGCGATGGACGGATTGTTCGTTTCAATTTTGAAAATATCGTCAATGCTATTGCCAAAGCTATGCACGAAACCAACGAAGGCACACCAGAAGAAGCCCGCGTGGTAGCACATCGAGTAGCCGGCGAGCTAATGCTGGCGGCTAAAAAATACCGTGACTTTATCCCGAATGTCGAAGCAATCCAAGACGAGGTTGAGCGACAGCTGATGCTGACCGACTATACCCAGACTGCTAAAGCCTACATCCTCTATCGCGAGCAGCACGCTCAACTACGCGACCAGGAAGCGCAAATTCCACAGCACGTCAAAGAAAAGGTAAAAGAAAGTGGTCAATATTTTGCTACCTCGTACCAAGAGTTTATTTTCTACCAGTTCTACGCCCGTTGGCGCGATGAATTCGGTCGTCGCGAAACGTGGGTTGAAGCAATCGATCGCTTCATGGACTACATGCGCGGCAAACTCGACGACAAACTAACCGACCAGGAATACAGCGACGTCCGCGAAGCAATTCTAAAGCAAGAGATCTGCCCATCGATGCGTCTGCTCTGGTCAGCCGGTGAAGCCTGTGACGCGACCAATGTTACTGCCTATAACTGTGCCTACATCGCTCCAACTTCGTGGAAAGATCTATCGGAGATTATGTACGTATCGATGTGTGGTGCTGGTTGCGGCTTTGCCGTTGAACCAGAAAACGTTGAGAAGTTTCCACAAATCCAAAAGCAGACTGGTAAAAAACTGCCTCCAATCGTTGTCTACGACGACAAAGAAGGTTGGTGCCAAGCTTTTGTCGAAGCCTGTGACGCCTGGGCGAATGGCTACGATGTTGAGATCGACTATTCATTACTCCGCCCAGCTGGTGCACGCTTAAAGACAATGGGCGGCCGTTCGTCTGGTCCAGCACCACTTCGCGACCTGATGAACTTTACCCGTACCAAGATGCTTGGACGCCAGGGTAGACGACTCACAACCATCGATCTGCACGATATCATCTGCCAGATCGGCTTGATTGTCGTCGCCGGTGGTGTCAGGCGCTCCGCGCTGATATCATTGTCTTCACTCGATGATGTTACTATGCGTGATGCTAAAAAAGGCACCTTCTGGCAAAGCGAAGGCCAGCGTTCAATGGCTAACAACTCAGCCGTCTACGAGACAAAGCCGTCAGCAAGCGAGTTACTTGAAGAATGGACCGCTCTCGTCAGCTCTGGTAGTGGTGAGCGTGGTATCTTTAACCGCGGCGGCCTGGAAAAGCAAATGCCAAAACGTCGCTGGGATGCAATCAAAGACCAGTCTCAAATTGGCGTCAACCCTTGCGGCGAGATTTACTTGCGCTCAAAGCAATTTTGCAACCTTACCTCCATCGTTGTCCGACCCGATGACACCATGAAAGACCTGACGCGCAAGATTAAACTGGCCTCACTGGTCGGTACCTACCAAGCCACGCTAACTAACTTCGGCTACCTCGATGAAGCCTGGAAACTGAACTGTGAAGAAGAACAGCTGCTTGGTATCTCGATCACTGGCTACTACGACAATGCGCTCGTTCGAAACGACCAGAACCTCGAAACCCTACGCGACGCAGCTGTTAAAACCAACCAAACCTACGCAAAGCGCTTTGAAGTCGTTGCCTCAACGGCCGTTACCTGCGTCAAGCCACACGGCAACTCCGGACAACTGCTCGGCGTCGGCTCGGGTATGCACCCGTGGTTTGCTGAGCACTACATCCGTCGTGTCCGTATCAGTGTTAATGACCCCCTCCTGCAACTCGCGAAAGACCACGGTGTGCCGGTTCACCCAGAAGTTGGCTACTCGACGGCCACGGCTACCACGATGGTACTCGAGTTCCCGGTCAAGGCACCTAAAGGCGCCATTGTGGCTAAAGACGTCTCCGCGCTCGAAATGCTCGAGGAGTGGAAACGCCTAAAACTCCACTTTACCGAACACAACCCGTCCGTCACCATTTACGTCGGCGAGGACGAATGGATCAAGGTCGTCAACTTCGTCTACGAGAACTGGGATATCGTCGGCGGTCTGTCGTTCCTGCCACGTAACGACCACGTCTATCAGCTTGCGCCATACGAAGAGATCAGCAAAGAAGAGTATGAAAAGCGCATAAAAGCGCTCGGTACACTCGACTTTTCAAAGCTTGTCATCTACGAGCAGAATGACCAGACAATTGGCGCCAAGGAATTAGCCTGCGTCGGTGGTGTCTGCGAAATATAAACAAAGACACTTCTGTCGTCATCGTTTATAGCGGTGAAGTAAAGGGCGAAACCAGTATAGGGCTCGGCGTATTATGCCGAGCCCTTGGCGTAGGGTGGACGTGACGTAGATCACAGCAACAAGGCTATAGTGTCGTGCCGATGACGTCTTCCAGTTTGGCAAGGTCAGGGATCTCGATCCGATGCTGACGAACTTTGACGCAGCCAAGGTTCTTTAATTCCTTCATTGTCCGATTGACCGTTTCGCGGGTTAGGCCGGAGCGCTTCGCTAGGTCATTCTCACTGACCGACAGGTGAATCGCGCCTTGCTCGTCTTTCTGACCAAAGCGATACGCCACGTTAAGCAACTCAAACACTAGACGACTTTTCGCCGTTCCACCCATCAAGTGCGCCATACGGCGGATAACCCCGTCTGTTCCTTTATATACGCGGCTCAGGAGGTCAAATGTCACCTCAGGATGCTCACGCAAAAAATCAACGGCGTGTTGTACGGGCACCGCGCGCGCTGCCACCGGTGTCGCTGCTTCGAAGAAGTAGTAGTTCGATACATTATTGACAGCGTTTGACATTGGAAAAAAGGCTCGCGGTTTGAATATATTGAGAATCACCTCATTACCAGCGGGTGAGATGTCATACTGTACGACCTGACCATCCTCCAGGTAAAGCACTTCGGTAACGTTCTCATCAGGACGCATGATAATCTGCCCCTTGCCGTAGCGTCGCAAGGGATAGCGATGGAAAAATTCTCGCGTTGTAACCTCAAGTGTGTTCATGTCTCTGACTTCTGGTGTCAGTATACACTCATTCAGCGCCAGACTAAACCCCTGGCCGATACAATCTAGCGACGCTCCGCTTGATGAATAACACGCTGCGGATAGGGGATGATGATGTCGTGCTTTTCAAAGGCTTTTTTGAGTCGGCGCAAGATCTCGCTTTTTGCCTCCCACTGGCGGATCGGCGCTGTCTTGCAGATAACTTTTACGACCACCCCCAGTTCGCTGAACGCATCAACCCGCAACATATACGGTGCTTCGAGTACGACATCTTTCCAGTCATTGTCTTCAGCAATTGCTGCTCCGACTTCATTGATCACCTGCTCAACTTTATCGAGGTCAGACTCGTAGCCAACCGTGATATTAAGATCGACATTAGCGTATTCTAGCGTCATATTGGTCGCTATCTCGATATTACCATTGGGAATATAGTGGACTTTTCCCTCGAGGTCGCGTAAGACCGTAATACGCAGCGAGATACGCTCTACGGTGCCCGCTACACCCTGGTTGACTCGCAGCACGTCACCAACCCGGTACTGGTTTTCAGCGATAATAAAAATACCTGCTAGCAGGTCCTTGACCATCGACTGAGCACCAAACCCAAGCGCCACGCCGACAATACCCGCACCAGCGAGTAGCGGCGTAATATTGATGCCAAGTACGCTCAGAATCATTAGTCCGGCGGTCGTCCAGAATGTTGCCTTCAAGCCAGTATTGATGATCGAAACAATAGTATCTTCGCGCTGCTGCTCGTCCTTTTTGGTTTTAAATTTATGCGAACGGATCGAACGGCGCACCAACCGCTCAATCACTCGCTTAAGAAGCGTCGGTAGTACCCACGCCGCCGCAACAATAATGACGATTTTTATAATTTGATCAATATCAAGCATATGGGGTTTAGTATACGCGAACCCTAGTGGTGTGACAACCGCCGATTAGTTTCGATAAATCGCTGCTTCAGTTATGATGACGTCGAGCGACTGGTCGTGTGCTTCGATAGGAACGAGCGGAACTTTCTGACATTCAAATGCTAACCCAATCGTCAATGCGTGCGGCTGCACTGCAAGAAACCGGTCGTACCAGCCGCCGCCCATTCCAAGCCGATTGCCGGCCTCGTCAAAGCCGACCAGCGGCACAATAATAACATCGAAGTTTGCTGTTGGTATAGCCGCAGTTTTATCTGCCCGACCGGCATGCAGTGTTACCTCCGGACAAGAACGCGTAAGGTAATCGATAAAATGCGCCGTTTCAACTTCGCCGAGATGCAACTGAGCACTATAGACATGGACGACGAGCTCGGATTGCCAGTTGATTAGCCAGTGGAGCTTCTCTTCAATCTGCACACTCGCCGCGTGGCGCTGCTCGAAGACTAACGCCTGACGGCGCGCTTTCAACACTTGACGCAGCTTGCTCTTGGTCTCCATATCTCCAGTATAACCCGCTGGCTTCTGCTACTATAGAGAGGATGAGTAAACAAGATGAAATCGTCGAGACAAAGCTCGACAAAATTGTTGGTGGCGGGCAAGCACTCGGCCAGTATCCTGATGGTCGGAAATTATTTGTCTGGGGCGGACTGCCGAGTGAAACCGTCGCAGTTAAAATTACTAAAAAACGCTCAAAACTTATCGAGGGAATTGTCGTCGATGTGACCATACCGAGCGATGAACGTATTGCGCCAATAGATTCCGAAAGCTATCTTTCCACCAGCCCGTGGCAAATCATGACACCCGAAGCAGAAACACACTACAAAGCCGCCTTGATTGAAGAAGCCTTTGAGTTGCATGATATTGTTCTGCCTCAAGCAATCGAAGTCTATACCGACGGCCGACGGTTCGGGTACCGCAACAAAGTTGAGTTTAGCTGGTACTGGGACGGAGAAGCAGAGCAGCTGGAGCTTGCATTCTTTCGACGCGGTAGTAAGGGGAAAATTCCGCTAGAAGGAACTTCACTGGCGCACGAGACAATCAATATACTGGCTCGCGCTATTCGCAATCTACTCCGTACTAAACCACTCGAAGCTCGCGATTTAAAGACCCTCCTGATTCGCTGCGACCGGGAGGGCAACTGCGCCTGGCAGCTCTACGTCAAGGAAGAGGATAAAACGTATATCAGCGAAATGGAGGCGGCTACATTGCCAGCACAAGGTGGCGAAGTCATCTACTCCGACCCGCGCAGCCCGGCAAGTCGTATCACCAAGCGTTTAGCCGCTTACGGCGACGTGGTGTTACACGATGAAATTCGCGGCGTGGCGTTCTCTTACGCAACCGAGGGGTTCTTTCAGGTGAACCTCCCGCTCTATGAGCGAGCACTTGAAGATATGAAAGCCTGGCTTGAGCCATCTACGCCAACGGTTGATATGTACAGTGGTGTTGGTACAATTGGCCTCACGATAGGGAGCGAGCATACGACGCTGGTCGAAGTTGACGAGCATGCTGTGCGCGAAATGAAGCGCAATATCGCTGCGCTTCGTAGCAACGCTGTAGCGGTTCATGCTGCCAGTGAGCAGGCCGTCGAATACCTTACCAGCGACGCAACCGTTATTCTCGACCCGCCCCGCGCTGGTTTGCATCAAGCCGTCATCGACCGTCTACTTGAGGTTCAGCCAGGACGCATCATCTACCTCAGCTGCAATCCTGTCACTCAAGCCCGTGACGTTGCCTTACTCGCTGAAAAATACGGTATCCGCGCACACCAAGGTTACAACTTTTTTCCGTGTACGCCGCATATCGAACACCTCGTCGTACTTGATAAGATTTAGCTTGTCTTAATTCGCCGATACGCAAATTTCGTCGCTACGCGCCAGCCGCTCGAAGCATCAGTATCAAACTGACGGACTTCGCCGTTTTTAACTTCGGCAATCTGCACGAGGGCAGGGTTGTACGGTGCAAGCGTACGATAATAAATAATATCTTCTTTGCTCGGGTGTGAAAGGCCAGGAAATACTTTTTTATAATGTTCGCGACCGATCTCATCAAAATACTGCGGCTGACCTTTTGGTGGCACAAATAGCTCTGGCACCAACCCCATGCGCGTCACGATCTTTTTCACATCACCGAGGAGCAATTTGGAATGGGCGTTGATATAGAGCAGTAACTGCTTCTTACTCGTTAAAAAAAGCGTCGCTGTCGCCACATGACTCACCGGCACATTGCGGGCGATCACATGATCAATATCTACGGTCATGCCGAATTTCTCCTTGGCAATATGCTCGAGTGCCATATCGTCATAGACATTGTCGTTCATATCGTTATTGTATCACTTTAGGTAGTAAGAACGATACCAAACCATATTCATAGGGTATTTGTCTACGAAACACCACTATAAGACGGTTTTGAACACCCACGATGACAGGTTGCGGTACAATAGTAACAGTATGGATTTTGCAACTCGCTACAAAAAGTTAAATGCTCGCCAGAAAGAAGCCGTCGACACAATCGAAGGCCCACTGATGGTCGTGGCCGGACCAGGGACGGGCAAGACCGAGCTACTGAGTATGCGTGCAGCCAACATTCTCCGTAAAACTGACACGCTTCCAGAAAATATCCTCTGTCTTACCTTTACCGAAAGTGGTGCAGCGGCGATGCGCCAGCGACTCGGCGAGATCATCGGCCCAGCCGCCTACAAAGTCGCTATCCATACCTTCCACAGTTTTGGCAGCGAGATCATCAACCAATACGGTGAATACTTTTACCAAGGCGCTGCTTTTCGACCCGCCGACGAACTGAGCTCGTACGAACTGCTATATTCGATCTTCGATTCGCTCGAATACAGTAACCCTCTGGCCAGTAAAATGAACGGTGACTACACACACCTTCGCGATACGCTCGGCACGATTTCCGATCTAAAAAAGAGCGGCCTTACGAGTGACGAGCTGCTCGCCGTACTCGATGCCAATGAGCATACGCTCGATAGAATTGAACCGGACGTCGCGGCCATTTTTGCCGATCGTATCTCCAAAGCTACAATTGATAAATTAGCAAATGTCGCTCAAAGAATAGCTAATGAAAAACCGCCAAAGTTACCGCCTGGTATCACTCCACTCTCTGACGTCTTCGCGCGTAGTCTTGCGCATGCCGTTAAAAATGCGATAGACGCCGACTCTACAAAGCCCATTACTGCCTGGAAAAATACTTACTTAGAGAAGAATGAGCGTGGCGAATTTGTCTTTAAGGACCGTCGTCGCATTGCAAAACTACGTGCGGTAAGTTTTATCTATTACCAGTATCTGATGAAGATGCAGGAAATGGAGTTATATGATTTTGACGACATGGTACTTAATGTTGTGCATACTATGGAGGTTAACAGTAGCCTCAGATTTGACCTCCAGGAACGCTATCTCTACATTATGGTTGACGAATTTCAGGATACCAACATGGCGCAGGCGCGTATACTCTATAACCTCACTGCCAACCCGACGGGCGACGAACCGAATATCATGGTTGTGGGTGATGACGATCAGGCAATTTACAGCTTCCAGGGTGCAGAAGTCGGCAACATTCTCTCGTTTCGCGACCGCTATGAGTCGGTAAAGCTGGTCACGCTAGCCGATAATTACCGTTCGGCAGACCTCATCCTCGAGAAAGCCCGTAGTGTTATTACGCTTGGTGAGCAGCGTCTGGAGCGTTTCGTCGAGGAGATCGATAAAACTCTCGTCGCTCATCACGCGCCGAAGCATGCCAACGTCCAGCTCCGTGAATATGAACGCCCCGAAGATGAGCGGCGTGCCCTCGCCGCGTCCATCAAACAACAGCTCGACGAGGGCACCGATGGCGCGAATATTGCCGTGCTGGCACGGCGGCATCATGAGCTGACCAACCTCATCCCTTATTTTTATGCCCTCGATATTCCGGTCAATTATGAGCGTCGCGACAACGTCCTAGAAGCCGATGTTATCCAGCAACTTCTCACTTTGACGCGCGTCGTCACACTGACGGCAGCCAGCCGAATCGATGAGGCAGACGCGCTCTTGCCGGAGCTCTTGGCGCATCCCGCATGGGGAATTGATGCCGAAGCTATCTGGAGTCTCAGCCTCGCTGCGTACAAGCACCGCAGTAGTTGGCGAGAAGAGCTCGCCATAGCGCCCGCCTGGAAACCATTTCACGACTGGCTCGCCGAGCGCGTCCGCGACAGTCTCACACTGCCGCTTGAAACAGTACTCGATGAGTTGATCGGATTACCAGATGAGAGTGAAGGCCGCCAAGCGTTCCATTCACCGCTGTATGGTCACTTCTTTAGCGATGAGCGGCGAGCGCATAATCCCGAACAGTACCTGGTCTATCTCGAAGCGGTTCGGACAATCCGCACAAAACTCCGCGAATACAAACCGATGGAGACGCTAAAACTCAGTGATTTTATTGAATTCGTCGAGCTTCACCAGCGAATTGGTAGCGTGATCAGTAGCGTCCGCGTCCGCAGTGATGCGCCAAGTGGCGCTATCAACCTAATGACCGCTCACAAGGCCAAAGGGCTAGAGTTTGACCACGTTTATATCTATGGCGCAGTCGATTCAGCCTGGGGCGAGCGTGTCCGTGTGCGTAGCCGCCTGATTGGCTACCCGGAAAATCTACCAATCGGGGTAGCGGGCGATAGTTTCGATGAACGTCTCCGACTGTTCTTTGTCGCTATGACTCGCGCTCGCAGTACCCTGACGATTAGCTACAGCCTGAGCGATACGAGTGACAAGCCAACTTTGCGCGCCAGCTTCCTCAATAGCGACGGTTGGGAAGTTAGCTCCCCCGAGGTAGAGCAGACTGTCGCTGCAACGATCGAAAGCTTAGAGCGCGAGTGGCGCCAGCCACTACTGGCACTCTCCAAAACATCCATGAAAGAATTACTCACACCGCTACTGACCGACTACAAGCTCAGCGCAACGCACCTAAATAATTTTATTGACGTTACTAGGGGAGGGCCGCAACACTTTCTTCTGAATAATCTGCTCCATTTCCCGCAGGCTATCAGCCCGAATGCCGCCTACGGCTCGGCCCTGCACCAAGCGTTGCACCGTGCACATAGCCACCGCCGGGCAACCCACAAGGCAAAACCAATCGAGGACATTCTGCACGACTTCCAATCAGAGCTTAGTTCGATGCACCTAGCAGCGCACGAGTACGAACAGTTCCTCCGTAGAGGCGAAGATGCGCTAGAGACGTTCCTAGGCGAATGCTATGAGACATTCACTGACACGCAATTAAGTGAGCAGAATTTTAACAGCCAGCAGAGCTTCTGTGGCAGCGCGCACTTGACTGGCAAACTCGACTTGGTCGACATCGATGAGACAACTAAAACAATTGTCGTAACTGACTACAAGACCGGCAAGCCGAGTAGTGCCTGGCGCGGTAAAACGGACTACGAAAAGATCAAGCTGCACAAATATAGGCAGCAGTTGATGTTCTATAAGCTTTTAATCGAAAACTCACGCAGCTACCACAATTATGAAGTACGCGAAGGGCGCATCCAGTTCGTCGAACCGACGCCTGACGGCACGATATACCGGCTCGACCTGACGTTTGATCAAAAAGAGCTAGACCGCTTCGCTCGTTTGGTTGAAGCTATTTACGGTAAAATTACCGCCCTCGACCTACCCGATAGTACCGCCTATGCAGCCACCTACCAAGGCATTCTCGATTTTGAAGATAGTTTACTCGTCGAATAAGTTGACACATACGCGCAATTGCAGTAAAATAATACTACTTTTGGCGGGTCGGAGCGCGGATAGGAGTCTACGAACTTATTCGCAGGCTGGTATCTGCGCTCCCCGTCAAAATGTATTTTGACAGGAAATAGTGCAGTCTCTAGAGGGGCTGTAGCCGAAGAGGAAGAGCACCACCCACACTACTAGGTGGAGGTCGTAGGTTCGAACCCTATCAGTCCCACCGAGAAGTGGGTAAAAGATGGCCGTGGAATGGATCGGTCACCCGTCTCCCTCGACACCCGCTTCTCTGCGGAGCCACCGGCGATGCGTCCGGTGGCTCCGCTCCAAGACCTGACGGGCGAGCTCGGCTGTTTGCCGCTGCGCGCTGGGCTCGTCCGTCAGCTAGACCGCTCCGACGGGCTATGGGAAACCCCGAAGCCCAAAGCCCGTCGGAGCCCAAGCTTGATCAGCAATGCCTCACGCGGATCGTCCGTGTGAGTTTTGACCCGAAAGGGTGATCACATGGCGTACAGCATCCAAGATGCTCGCGATGCAGCCAAGAAGCGACCGTCCGCCCGAACACCGGAGGAACAGCGGATGGTCGACGACAACCGTGGCGACCAAGGTGTTCGTAACAACGACCACTGGTCCAAGGGCGAGCAGAAGATTCACGGCCGCGCCAAGTCGTAATCCGGCGGGGCGGGGTGGCTACGGTCATCCCGCCCCCTGAGACCCACTATTTCCTGTCCGTCTCACACTCGATATGAATAATGATTCGTGTCCGGCGTGAGGCGTTTTATTTTTGCCTAAAAAAATGATATTATGAAGACTCAACCCATGTCTTAATACCATAAAGGAGTCTCCTCACTATGACGATGGTACACGACCAACTAGCTATTCATACTCAGGACGAGGTTTTGCGCGACCTCAAGTTTGAGCTGCCGCCAAAAGTAGCTCAAGGACTCTCCGATGCCGCGCTGTTTGATATTCTCTACAAATCTCAAGGGGAAGAGCGCGACGGCGCCGAGATCATTCCGGCAGCTGAATAATATTGTTTCTATGAATATCTGGCGCGATTTACCACGACCTTTCTTTATTTTGGCTCCGATGGAGGCAGTAACTGATGTGGTTTTTCGGCACGTGGTAGCAAAAGCCTCCGCGCCAGATCTGTATTTTACTGAATTTACCAATGCTACCGGTTGGACGCACGCTGGCGACAAGGCTATCGGTGGGCGGCTCGTCAAAACTGACGATGAACATTCGATCATCGCACAGCTTTGGGGTGCAGAACCCGAAGCGATAGCAAAGCTAGCGCTACACTGCAAAGAGCTTGGCTACGATGGCATTGATATCAACATGGGTTGCCCTGATAGTTCCGCGACCAAGAGCGGTGGGGGAGCAGCCATGATCCGTACGCCGGAACTGGCAAGTGAAATGATTGAAGCCGCTAAGACCAGCGGATTACCGGTCAGCGTCAAAACTCGTCTCGGCTACAGCCAGTTAGACGAATGGCAGGACTGGCTGGCACATCTTCTTCACCAAGATATTGTCAATCTAACGATCCACCTGCGTACCAAAAAAGAGATGAGCAAAGTCCCGGCACACCTGGAGCTTATCCCGGAAATCAAACAGCTGCGCGACAATATAGCACCCAAGACGCTCCTAACAATCAACGGCGATATCGAAGACCGCGCGCACGGCGAACAGCTTGCGAGAGAAACTGGCGTTGACGGCATCATGATAGGGCGCGGCGTGTTTCATAATCCATTCTGCTTCCAAGCGGTAGAGCAGCGCTCGGCTACTTCTGGAGTAGAGGGTAAAAGCGTAGTGCAGTCAGCTTCAGCTGACGAAGCGCCCTCTGCGATAGAACGTAGTCGAAAAGCTGCGAACAAAAAAATGCTTATCGACCTATTATATTTCCACCTTGATCTTCATGATCAGTGGAATACACCAGAGTATCCGCGCAAATTTGATCCGCTCAAACGCTTCTTCAAGATTTATGTCCGTGACTTTGAGGGTGCAGCGGAGCTGCGCGATAAACTAATGCATACAAAAAGTACCGCCGAAGTTCGTGAAATTCTTAGATTATAAGTCTAATAAAGTTAATCATCGTCCTTAGCGAATGCCCAGGTTGACGCACTACTGCCCCAGGCCACCGTCGTCTCTGGGCATGGCTTGAAATAACTCGTACTATCGCTTGGTGTCATCGTTCCATCCGTTCCTACAATTTGGAGAATGTAATAATTCGAGGTTCGGGTCGTGCATCCATAGTTAGAAGCAGCTCGATAGATATAGCTGTAGAAATGCGAACAGTCATTAATAGGTGGCAACAAGACTCTTGGTAAATACTTCCCATCTACAAGTAGTTTGAGCCATGTGCCGTCTTGTGCCCAACTGAAATTGTAGCCACCAGCACTGCAGCCAGTCGCCCCAGCAGCAGTGGCTGGCATATTCGGATATTTCCCGTTGTCAATTTTATACAACTCAAGTGCATTAATAATCGCCTTAGCATCTTGATAGCGGATATTGTCGCGTGCTCGTGACTGTACCCCGCTATATGCCACTATAGTAACAGCGACTAAAATAGCAATTACCACGATTACAATAAGCAATTCAACAATTGTAAAACCTCGCTGATTTTGGCCAGAAAGCATAATAGCTTTCAGTATAGCGACGTTTAAAATTATTTACAACGCTAGAGGTAACTTAGCCTCGTCGGTGGCGGCGACGCAGGTCGGCAACTTTCAGGCGTATCATATGACGATCAATCAACTGATGCGCTTTTTCGATCTCAATCTGATCCTTTGCACTATCACGTAGTTTTATGGCACGCTCAAGCGCGGCCTTGCTTTCAGCTTCGATGATATCATCACCATGATCAGCTTCATCAACCAGCACCTTGATTGATTTTTGCGTAACCTCGATCACCCCACCACCGACTGCAAAGTACTCCAGATGATCATCGTCATCTATTTTCTGATGGCGGACAGCGATGACACCCGGCGTTGCAATCGAGACAAGCGGCTCATGGCCAGGGAAGACGGAGATTGGGCCATCAGCCGTCGGTAGCATTACCTCATAGACCTCTTTATTGAGAGCGACTCCATGCAGAGTGATGAGTTGAAAATCCACGGTGTACTAATCTTTCTTTCCGCTTAACGGGCCGCCGGCCATATAGAACCAGTTTTCCGGTTTGTCATCATACTTACCAGCCAGGAGGTCAGCGACGTCATTAACCGTATCCTCCAGCTTAATATACACGCCTTCGTTGCCGGTAAATTGTGTCGCAACGAAGAATGGCTGTGCCAAGAAACGCTGCAAGCGACGAGCGCGCGCCACAGTTTTTTTCTGCTCGTCATTCAGCTCGTCCATACCAAGGATCGCGATAATGTCCTGTAGATCCTCGTATTCCTGCAAAATACGTTGTGCTTCACGAGCCACCGTATAGTGTTTTTCGCCAACGATCTCCGGATCGAGAATCGTCGAGTTTGAGTCGAGGGGATCAACGGCAGGGTAGATACCAATCTCTGTCAGGGCACGATTGAGCACGATTGTCGAGTCAAGGTGAGCAAATGTGGTTGCAGGTGCCGGGTCGGTAAGATCGTCTGCTGGCACATAGACCGCCTGGACAGACGTGATTGAACCTTTTTTCGTACTAGTAATGCGTTCTTGGAGCGCACCCATTTCCTGCTGCAAGTTTGGCTGATAGCCCACGGCACTTGGCAAACGACCAAGTAGTGCCGACACCTCGCTTCCGGCCTGGGTAAAGCGAAAGATATTGTCGATAAAGAGCAGTACGTCTTTTCCTTCGTCACGGAAAGCTTCTGCCATCGCCAGACCAGAAAGTGCAACACGAAGACGGGCTCCAGGTGGCTCATTCATCTGGCCAAAGACGAGCGACGTCTTGTCGAGCACGCCGGCTTCTTTCATTTCGTAATAGAGGTCGTTTCCCTCACGGGTACGTTCGCCAACACCTGCGAAAACCGAGTTTCCAGAGTGAAACTTCGCAATGTTGTTGATTAGCTCCTGGATCAGGACGGTCTTGCCGACACCGGCACCACCGAACAAACCAACCTTACCACCTTTCGCCATCGGCGCAATCAGGTCAATCACTTTGATGCCGGTTTCGAGAATTTCCGTTTTATTCGCCTGCTCAGAGAGGGCAGGCGGTTCACGGTGAATTGGTGCGGTTTTACCAGAAGGTTCCTTCATGCCGTCAATTGGTTCACCAACAACGTTAAACATACGACCTTGAGTCTCGGCACCCACTGGCACACTAATTGGTGCGCCCGTTGCTTCGACTTTTTCGCCCCGCTTCAAGCCGTCAGTACTTTGCAAACTAATCGCGCGAACCGTGCGCTCATCGAGGTGCTGGGCAACCTCCAACGTAACGATTTCCTTACCGCGTGCTACATGTAGTGCATCGTAAATTGCTGGTAGGTCGCTATCAAACTCAACGTCGACCACAACACCGACGATCTGGATTATTGTTCCATTATGTTTACTCATCATTTTCTCCTTTGTCAAATTCTAGATTCATCCCATTGCCTCCGACCCGCCGCTAATCTCTGCCAGCTCCTGCGTAATCGCTGCCTGGCGCGCCTTGTTCATAGCGAGTGTCAAGTCATCAACAAGATCGCTGGCGTTGTCGGTCGCGTTTTTCATGGCGATCATGCGCATGCTGTGTTCGGACGCACGGGCATCGAGTAACGCCTGGAATAATTGCGCTCCCACCAGGCGATAGACGACATTCTTGAGTACCGTCTCCGTGTCCGGCTCAAATTCCGCTTCTGCTGGAATCGCATCGTTATTCTCAGCAGCCTGACCAGCCGGCAATAGTCGCTCCGTCTTCGGTGTCTGCGTGACACTAGAGATAAACTCTGTATATACCACGTCGACCGCGTCCACGGTCCCGACCATAAATAGATTGTAGGCGGTATCCAGTGCAGCGCGTAACTCGTAACCCTCTAGGTTATCTGGTAGGTCTTCGTAGGCGCCAACAAGCTCAGCATCCTTCAAGCGCGTGACGAACTGCGTCACTTTGCGGCCGACAGCGATACTATGCGTTTTAATCTTTATCTTATCGTCACTGACCAGTTCTTGAAAATAATGCTTGGCGATATTGGCGTTATATGCACCAGCAAGTCCTTTATCACTGGCAATGACGATCAGCAGGCGGCTTTTGACTTCACGAACTTCAAACAACGGATGGCCATTCGTGGCACCTAGTTTCGCCAAGTGAGCAAGTATTTCTCGAGCCGTCTTAGTATACGGTGCCGTCAGCTTCGTGGCACCTTGCGCACGTCGCATCTTCGACGCCGCCACCATCTGCATAGCTTTTGTAATCTGCTTGGTATTTTTCACCGAGCGGATACGACTTTTAAGCTGACGCTGACTTAGCATTAATCTTCAAATCCTTTCGCAACCGATTTTGCCACATTGACGATTAATTTGGCTGCCGGACTGTCTGTTCCAACTTTTTCATCACCCTTATCGAGCTCATGCATCTCCGACTTGTGATCGGTCCACAGTTTAGTAAGCATAGCACTTTGCGCGTCCTTGATCTTGGCAACCGGTACGCTATCGAAGGTACCTTCACTGACAGCATAAATACTTGCGGTCTGTTCCCAAACGCTCATCGGCTGGTACTGCGACTGCTTGAGCAGTTCAGTCAAGCGCTGACCGCGGTCGATCTGCGCTTTGGTCGCTTCGTCAAGATCGGAACCGAACTGAGCGAAACTGGCAAGCTCACGGAACTGCGAGAGGCCGAGTTTTAAATGGCCAGAGACAGATTTAACCGTCTTCGTCTGGGCATCACCACCGACACGAGAGACCGACAGACCAGCCGAGATAGCCGGGCGGATGCCTTGGTTAAACAGATCAGTTTCCATAAAGATCTGACCGTCGGTAATCGAAATAACGTTGGTCGGAATGTAGGCAGAAATGTCACCGGCCTGCGTCTCGATGATCGGCAGGGCAGTTAATGAGCCAGCACCTAGATCGTCGGAAAGCTTCGCCGAACGCTCGAGCAGGCGAGAGTGCAGGTAGAAGACATCACCGGGGAAAGCCTCACGTCCCGGTGGACGGCGCAGCAGTAGCGACATCTGGCGGTAGGCGACGGCGTGCTTTGACAAGTCGTCGTAAACCATCAGTGCATGGCCTTTGTTATCACGGAAATATTCACCCATAGCGGTAGCGGCATAAGGCGCTAGGTAAAGCATCGAAGCTGGGTCAGAAGGACCGGTCGCAACCACAATGGTCTGCTCCATCACGCCTTCTTGCTTAAGGCGCTCAACGATACGCGCAACTTTAGAAAGCTTCTGTCCAATTGCAACATAGATGTTGACGACGCCGGATTTTTGCTTGGACTGGTTGATCATAGTATCGAGCACAATTGCTGTCTTTCCCGTCTGGCGGTCACCGATGATCAGCTCACGCTGACCGCGACCGATCGGGAACATAGCGTCAATCGCCATAATACCAGTCATGAGTGGTTCATGGACGTGCTTACGCCCCATCACGCCGATAGCTTCACGCTCAACACGGCCGGTGCGCTTCGTTTTAATCGCCGAACCGCCATCAAGCGGACGACCGAGTGGGTCAACGACGCGGCCAAGCAGTTCTTCGCCAACCGGCACTTCCAGTACAACACCTTTTAGACGAACCGTGTCGCCGGCCGCGACCTGGCTGTCATCACCGAGGATAACGGCACCAATTTCATCTTCCATGAGGTTCAGGGCAAATGCTTCAACGACGCCTTTCTTGGTATCGATTTCAAGCACCTCGCTGTACCCAGCCTCTTTCAGGCCATGCACCCAAGCGACACCGTCTCCGACACGGATGACGACACCGGCGTCTTTCAAGCCTTCCGAGCCTTCCAGCCCGGCAATCGCGCTTTGAAGTTCTTTTGATAATTCTGCAACATTTAGTTCAGCCATATATTCCTCTCTTTAAGCGCCCAATTTCTCTAATCTCGTTTTCACACTCGCATCAAGTTGCTTATCTGGCAGCTTAAGTCGCATACCGCCGATGAGTGAAGTATCAATCTGCTCCTTCAGCGCTACTCGCTCGATGCCCTCGTACTGACTTTTAATAAAGGTCTCGAGTGACTTTTTTGCATCTTCACTGAGCGGACGCGCCGAAGTAACCGTCGCTGCTGCCATGCCACGCGCGAGCAGGGCTGTTTCGACATCACGGATGATCAGCTCGGCTTCACGTTGGCGATGCGTTTCGATCAGGTAGGCTGCAAGTTCACGGAGTACCATACCATTCGACTCACCCTCTGCGAGGCGATCAGCTACGTACTGTGAAAGTTTACGCCGAGAAATTGCCCCTGCCATTACGACCGCCTGGCCTCCTCGATTGATTTTTTAACGATTGCTGTATCGAGCCGGTCATCGGCCACCGATGACACAGCCAAACTGGCGGCCTTCTTGACGAAAGCAATCGTATCTTTTTCCAGTGTCTTTCGTGCAGCCAACACGTCTTTCTGCAGCTCCTCTTGAGCCTTGGCAACAATACGCTCCGCACGACCCTTGGCGTGATCCTCGGCCTTTTCAATCATTTGCGTTGCTTCAGTCTTGGCAATAGAAACGATGTCCGCGGCCTCACCGCGAGCTTTCTTAAGCGTCGCTTCGATTTTTTCCTCAGCTTCACGAGCTTGCTTTGCCGCTTCATCAGCAGCCTTAATGCTTTCTTCAATCTTTGCCTGGTGTTCGTCGACCGACTTCATCAAAATCGGAAAAACGAATTTTCCCAACAGAAAGACAAGTATCACAAAGGCAATACTCTGAAAGATCAGCATTTGCCAGTCGATACCGAGCGCTGAGAACAGGTTGCCCGAGCCCGCTTCGGCTGAGGCAAATTGTGTTAGTAATTCTGTCATTATATGCGCCTACTACCTCTAGATAAACTTCGCGATGATAGCGACAACGATACCGATAATCGCTAGCGAGTCGGCAAAGACGATAGCGGTAATCATCAGCGTACGGATGTTACCAAGCTGCTCTGGATTGCGACCGAAAGCATTCAATGCTCCCATGCCAATAAAGCCAATACCCATTGCTGCGCCAAGTGCTGGAAGTCCGTATGTCAGACCGAATGCAAGTGCGTCCATTTGTTATAACTCCTTATTTATTACTTATAATTATATCATTCCTGCCGATACACCAGAGGTATCAACGTAGTTCATCGTTTTGGCCACCAATAAACTACGCTGACACCTCCTCTTTGATGTGGTTATTATCAGCAGGAGAATGATCATGTGAATCGCCGTGTGACTCGACGGCTAGGCTGGTGAAGATAACGGTCAGGATAAAGAAGACGTAGGCCTGAATAAAGCCGATGAATAGTTCGAAGGCCATAAAAACCGGCAGCAGACCGATCGACAGATAGCTCGTCAGTACGGCGATGATCAGTAGCAAGATTTCACCAGCGAAACAGTTGCCAAACAGACGCAAACTGAGAGCAGTGTAGCGCGATATTTCACCGATAAACTCAAGTATGCCTTCGAATGAACCAATCGGATCTTTCAGTGGGTTACGAAGGTAGCGCTTGGCATTACCAATCGGACCGTGCGTTTTCCAGGCAAAAATCTGCACGGTAATGAGCACCACGATCGCCATAGCAAAAGTAAAGTTGAGGTCAGCGGCGATGCTACGAAGAATCGGCGCGTCACCCACCTTGATTGAGTCGAGTCCCGGCAAGATACTCATCCAGTAGGAGACGAGCACGAAGAAGAAAATCGTTAGCGCCAGCGGAGCAACTTCACGGGCAAGCTTTTTGTCTGGGATCACGCTCTCAACCTGTGACAACATGCCCTCGAAAGTCCATTGCATCAGGCCGACAAAACGGTTGTACTGGCCGCGCTTTACTTTCGTCACCACGTAGCCAAATAGCGCCAGCATAATGACGAGTCCGGCCAGACCCGTCAGTACTGAATTAGTAATCGGAAAACCGCCAAGCTCAAAGATTGCCTGGGAGGCGAGATGGATTTCGATGGCTGCGAATGTATCTATCATTGTTTTACCTTTTTGAGCTGTCTTGCGATGAGCAGACTTGTGACCGTGATACCGACGACGATTCCCGCGATAGTCAGCCACGGCTTCGTACCACGGAAGGTGCTGTCTCCCCAAAAACCAAGCCCGATGAAACCTATCGTCGGCACAAACATTCGCCACGTGGTATCAGCGATGTCGCCGAGCAATAAAAGTACCGTCGAATGGGTCGGCGGCTGCTGGGTGCTTTTTGGGTGATCACCAGACGCACTCATGTACTTGTATAGTGTAGCAAACCTTTGTCAAAATTGCCAATTAAAGGTATGAAAATAATTTCGTTTATACTCACGGTTAGTGTATAATGTATAGTAACGAGACCTACAAGAAAGGGGATCAATGAGCGATACAACACCAACAGTCACGATTTACAGCACCAACTGGTGTGCTTTTTGTAACACTGAGAAGCAATGGATGGACAAGCTCGGCGTGAAGTACATTTCTAAGAATGTTGAGGAAGACGCTGGCGCCCAAAAAGAACTGATGGAAAAGCTTGGCGGCAACTTTCAGGGCGTACCCGTCACCGACATAGGTGGCGAGATCATTCTCGGTTTCGACCGTATGAAGCTGCAGAATGCTCTGAAAAAGAACGATCTTATTCCGCAAGCAGTATAGCTAGCGTGAAGATAGCGAAAAATATCGACATCAGTGTATGTCGGTATTTTTAATTAAGCGCCGATCATCGCCACTGTCGCCGGTACTGCCCGGCGGAAATAATCATCGTGACTTACATACAAGATAGCACCACCGAAACGACCAAGTGCCGTCTCAAGTTCCTCAATACTCGGCAAATCAAGGTGGTTTGTCGGTTCGTCAAGGATCAATAGTTGCGGATCATTCGCCAACATAGCGATCAGCTGTAGCCTGGCTTTCTGTCCGCCCGACAATCGCTTAACCGGTACCTGGCCGTCACCCTCAGTAAATAGATATTCGCTCATAAGTTGGCGGATTTTTGTCTCGTTGATCGGCAGAGAACGGTCAAGATACAGGTGTTCAATCGCATTGTGGAGCGGAAGAGTAAAATAGGTCGGCGAAACTTCCTGCTCGTAGACACCGATTCGCACCTGCGGATCGTGCTGAAGCTCGCCGCCAAACAACGTGATTGATTCGTCGCCGAGTAGCCGCTTGATCAGTGTCGACTTTCCCGTGCCATTACGACCGCGCAGTTCGACTGCTTCACCTTCGCGCAGGTCAATATTCACCCCGTCAAACAGGGGACTATTGTAGCCCAAGCTGAGAGCTTCCGCCTTGACAAGGACATGCTTGCTACGCGACTGCTCGCCCTTGATGTTCATGCGGATATTTTTGGCTTTGAACTTTTCATATTGATTCGCTGTCTTGTAGTGCAGGGTATCGACTGACTCTTTATCAATCCAAAAGGTCGGCTTTTCTTTGGTTTGCAACTCGGCAAGCTCTGTTCGAGAGGTTTGTTCGAGGCGCTTGAACTTCTGGATTGTCGCCGGGTTTCGCGCTTTTTCTTTGAGCCGCTGATAGTCGATCACTTTTTGCTTGAGGTTGGTGATGCGCTTTTCGATCAGTTCAAACTCATTCATCGCGCTGCCGGTACTGGCAGCATTTTGTTTTAAATATGCATCGTAATTTCCTTTGTAGCTAACACTGCCGCCATCCTTGAGTTCGATAATCCGATCAACATGCCTGAGAACATCGCGGTCGTGGGTAATGACAAGCATTGCTTCAGGCGTGCCCTTCATCCAGTCAATAAACTGTTTTTTCGCCACGTAGTCCATATGGTTCGTCGGTTCGTCGAGCAAGGCGAGATCTGCCTTAGCGTGCATAATCTTAACTACTTCTACTAATCGTTTCTGACCACCCGACAGGGAAGCGAAGGGCGCATGTGCCACGCCCGGCAGCTGAAACGCCTCGAGCTCACGCTCGATTGCTTCCTCAATCCGATAAAAGCCTTTTTGATCAAAACGCTCCAGCGCCTGGGTATAGACTTCGATCTTCTTCATGTCGTCACCCATATGGGACGGATAGGTTTCGATGACATCGCTCAATTCGCTGTATTCGGGCAGCCCGGCGAGAACATACTGCAGTACCGTCGTATCGCCGATGGCATGATGCTCCTGCTCGGTACTGGCGACGACGGTGCCGCGCCGGTAGATGACTTCACCAGTAAAATCGGTGTCTTTACCGGTCAAGATAGTAAATAGCGTACTTTTACCGACGCCATTACGTCCAATCACGCCGACTTTTTCTTTGGCATCCACTGAAAACTTAACCCCGAACATTAAGACCTTAGAGCCGAATGATTTTTCGGTCACAGAAATATCAGCGATCATATCTGTTCAAGTATAGCAAATAGTCTGAGTACTTTTCTTATAGAAATATTATGTGCTATACTAATCGCAATCTGACGACGCCCGTCTCAGATGCCGCGAAAGCGGTTCAAATGCGGTGCTTCTGTCCATGCGCTCAGCGCCTTGGCCCCAATGGCTGAGCAGAACTACCGTAGCGGTAGGCTAGGGAAAGGATGATCTTTGATCACGATTATCCTGCAAAGACCCTCCGAAGCCCACCGTCGCCCCCCGTGTTCCGCATGATTTGAGCTTACACCTCGATCATGGTCTGGAACGGGGGGCCGTCGATTTGTTATACTAAACCTGTTCATGAACACTCTTACTATCCAGGGTGCAGCAGTACGTTACTGGCACTATGGCAATCCTCTTCATCCAATGGCTGTATTTTTACATGGTTTCCGTGGCACGCATCACGGCTTTGAAAAAATCGTGCACGAACTCGAGAAGAACTATTACTGTATCGTGCCGGACCTGCCCGGTTTTGGCGACAGCGATCCGCTAGACAATATACATTCGCTCGAAAACTATATCGATGCCGTGCATGACTTCATCGTGGCCGTTAAAAAACACGACAAGGTTTTTCTCGTCGGTCATTCGTTTGGCAGTATCGTCGCCAGCCATACAGCCGCCACATATCCTGATATGGTTGAGAAATTAGTTCTGATCAATCCGATCAGTGCACCAGCGCTGAAAGGTTCGAAAGTTATAGGAACTCGCCTGGCGCAGTTTTATTATTGGACTGCCAAGCAGCTGCCTGAACGTTCAGCCCAGAAGCTACTCGCTTCCAAGCTGATTGTCGATGCCATGAGCCACTCGATGACGATTAGTAAGGATAAAAACTTGCGCCGCTACATCTTCGACCAGCACCGCCAGCACTTTAGTACCTTTGCCTCGCCTAAAGTGGTCGCGGAGGCATTTGCCACCTCGATATCAAACACCACCATGGACGCGGCCAAAAAACTCACCATGCCCACGCTCGTACTTGCTGCCGAGAAGGACCAGATCTCATCACTTCATTCACAAGTAGCATTTGCCAATACTATCGAACACGGTAGACTGCATGTCATCAAAAATGTCGGTCATCTCGTCCATTATGAAAAAGCTACAGAAGCGGCTGCGGTAATCGACGAGTTTTTGGCAGCTTCATAACCGTCTGGTAAATTTCTTCAAATTTATCGATGGTGTGCTGTAGATCGTGTGTCTTGGCGATCGCCAGACTTTCTTTACTGTAGGCCTTTCGCTTCGCCGGGTCGTCGAGCAGTGTGACGATATTTTTTGCCATATCGGCCGGGTTATCCTTTTCAGACAGTAGGCCGTTGCGCTCAGGCTGGCAGAGCTCTTTAAGTGGGCCAGCATCAACGGCAATGACTGGCTTGCCGCTGGCCATGGCTTCGAGCATCGCAATACATTGCAATTCGGCTGGCGACGGCATCGCAAAGACATCACCGACTTTGTGCAGCTCAACGATTTCTTCGTCGCTGACTCGGCCCGTGAAAGTAACATGATCATGCAGGTCATTTTCATAGACGATATTTTTCAGTCGCTCGAGGTCAGTACCCGCGCCAACAATTAGCAAATGCGACGGCGTCTTTAAGCTTTCGCGTGCAATCTTGTAGGCTTCAACCAAAACCGGGATGTGTTTTTCGGCATCGGTGCGGCCGACATAGGCGAGAATACGTTTGTCTCTTGGTATTTTAAACTTCTCATAAATCGCATCCGTCGGCTTTGTTGGGGTAAATTTGCTCAAATCGATGCCGTTTGAGACCGCCTCGACTGGCACCACGATGCGCTCTTCGCCAAACATTTCGATCGCCGACTGGGTCGGTAGTGTCACGTAATCAACTTTAGCGTGAAAGCGTACGCCATACTCGGTGATTACGTAGCTGATTGGTCGTGACATTGGCGCTAAATAGCGCAGGTTATCGAGCAAGTTATCGGGAATGGCGTGGTTGGTCGCCACGATCGGGATACCGTATTTGAGCGCGTAACGCTGCGCGACATTGCCAATCGTCAGGCACATTTGTAGATGTACGAGGTCGGGTTGAAACTCTTGAAAAATCTTTTTGATTTCCCGCTGCGGCGTCAGCGAAATGCGGAAGTTTTGGTAAAAAGGGAAGGGCACCGACATCGTACGCTTAATAAGATAATTGCCGTCCCACTCCTCATACGAGCCACCGGTCTGGCTCGGCGCAATCACGATCACTTCATGCCCGCGGTCAGCTAGACCCTTCGCCAAGTTGCGGCTAAAGGTCGCGACACCGTTTATCGTGGGCCAGTGCAGATCGGCCGCGATAAGAATTTTCATATTACTAACTATTGTACCACGAGTGGATTCGGCAAGCCTTAGGTTCGTGATAGAATAAAGTCAGTCATGAAATTATTTTTTGATGCCCGTTATATCCGGACAGATTACCATGATGGCGTCAGTCGCTACAGCGCGGAGCTTGGCTGTGCGCTCGGCAAGCTCGTCAGCGTGACGTATCTCATCCACGATAAGGCCCAGATTCCGTTTCTGCCTGACAATTCTCACTTTCTGATTATCCACGCGCCGACGTCACCCAAAGAGCCGCTGACGGCGCGCTTTTTAAATAAGCATAAACCCGACGTTGTGGTATCACCGATGCAGACGATCGGTTCCACTGGCCGCAAATACAAGCTTGTCCTAACGCTCCATGACATGATCTACTATCGCCATCCGACACCGCCGTCAAATCTCAGCTGGCTGATTCGGCTCGGCTGGCGCCTGTACCACTCTAGCTATACGCCGCAGCGTATCACGCTCAATGCCGCCGACCTAATCATGACGGTCAGCGAGACTAGCAAGATTGATATCGAGACAGCTCGGCTTACCAAGAAGCCAATTATTGTCGTTCCGAACGCGCCGCGCGACTTGCATGAGTTTTATCCGAAAAAAGTTGTGCAGAAAAAAAACCCGCCAAAGAATCTCGTTTTCATGGGCGTGCCTCGTGGCTACAAAGATGTCGAGACGCTAATCGCCGGCATGGAGTGGCTAGACGGGCGAACGTTGCATATCCTCAGCCCGATTTCCACGAAACGCCGCCAGGAGCTGACTGCACTGATTCCGAAAGGTACTAACGTACTGTTTCACAATGGCGTAAGCGACGAAGAATATGCGGCCTTACTGGCCGACGACGCCCTCCTCGTCACCGCCACCCGCGATGAAGGCTACGGCCTGCCAGTGGCCGAAGGTTTGAAGTTTGGCGTACCGGCCGTCATTACCGACCTGCCAATCCTGCGTGAAGTCGCCGGCAGTGGTGCGCTCTACTTCAAGGTAGGTAATCCGAAAGATTTTGCCGATAAGGTAAAAAAACTTGACGATAAAGAAACGCGTGAAAAAATCGTCGCTAACGGCCAGAGCTATATCAATAAATTTAGCTGGGATCAATCCGCTGAGATCCTACTCGAAGCTGTAAAGAAGCTCTAAAGAAGAAACAGGCCTCGGACACTAGTCCGAGGCCGTTCCTCGCTTCAGGTACTACGTGATGGTCGGCTGCTCGAGGCCTTGCAATTCGCCCCTCACGGAGGCAATGGCCATCGTCACTATTCCCACCATGAGTACTGCGACCGACAATCCTTCGCCCACCTGCCCGGTAGGCAGAGTAGGTAGCGCCGCTCAAAAACGGCAGTCCACTCATACCGGCGAGCCCTCCCACCAGCTTGGAGTAAGAAACTTCCGCTTGAGGATTGGCGAGCCTGTATGCCACCGCGTAAGTAGCAATCGTCATAAGGACGAACAGTATTGCTGTCAAAACGAGGAACATAGCTTTTCACCTCCTTTCGAAAAGTCAAAGGGAAAGCCATAATTATATTATAATACTTTTATAAACAAAAGTCAATCTAAGAGAAGACCGCACGCATAAGTTTGAGTACTGGCGCACACATTACTCTCTTCGTCATGTCAGCACTTGTATCAATGATTGCTACGTAGCGACCACTCGGCTGCTGAATAATTTCGGGGTCAATGGCGCTTGGTAAAACAATAGTCGGTGCATTTGGTCGTATAAGCGGCTCGACGTCTCGCTCAAAGTCACGTTGATTGCGTGCCTTGATTTGTGCAACGAGATCCTCGACTTCCACTCGTTGACTAGGTGATAAATCTTCATACTTTGTAGCCGCGTAGCCTAAGGTACGGCGTGCACCAATATATTCCTCACAGATAAAATAAAGACCTGCGCGGTAGTCACACAAGCCTTCGGCTTCCATTTCCTGAGCAATGTTTTCGAGCGCCCGTCCATCAACGAGCACTACCTCGAAATCTTCGATGCCAGCATCGTGGAGCCACTTTTTGGTGAGATTTGCCACAAATTTCTGACTTGCTGGCCTCGCACCCACTTTAGCGCTACTCTCTCCGACTTGATTGGTATAGAGCAGGTTGTCTCGTTCCGACTTTTCCATATGATAAACATCTTTGACAAACTGTACGCAGGCAGCGACATTCTGCTTGTCCTCAAGAAAAGCATCAATGGCCGTTGGATCATCAAGATTGGCCCCGGCACGGGTCGCCGCCACAACTAAAACGCGAAATGTCTGTCCGCGGTCGATCAGCATCACTTTGTAGCCGAGTTCATCACGTAAAAAATCCTTGGTAGCCTGAACAATTGTGCCCTTGCCAGTACGCGCCTCACCATCAAACGTGATGAGGATAGGTTTCTTGATCTCACGTGTCACTTCGCTAGACTATAACAGATAGCGTAGCACCAAACAAGGCAAAGCCGCCCGTTTTCCTCGCCGCTTGCTGCGGTGAGTACTCAGGGGCGGCGTAGACGGCTTTAATGGCCGCCGTAGTCCACCTCGGGACGCGACGTGATGCGATCACGCTTTGCCCAAAGAAGAGGACACGCGAGGACGACATAGCCAGCAACAATCCAAGGCCAGAACTCAAACGCCTGCCAGGTCATAACAACCAGCATCACGAAAAGTTCCGCACCGTAGACGAAGCCATGAGCCACGTCAATCCGCTCAGCACGCTTGACATCTGTCTTGGCCGCCAGCTCGACGGACTTCA